>CAKZLZ010000227.1 GCA_937127435.1 uncultured Verrucomicrobiota bacterium
AATACATTTGAGCCCTGTATGGGCGGCCCTCTATCTGCATGGCCTACCAGTGAGAGAGTCGCCCATACAGGGCTCACAATCGTTAGAACCCATAGTTCCTGGCCCTCGCGGACCAGGCTTTGGAGATGCGTGCTTTCAGCACTAAAAACCGTCCGTTAAATGACAAATCACCGTAAAATATAATAGAAACCGCTCTAAGCCACTTCAGCGCATTTATGCCGAAGCAGCATCGAAATGCCCAAAAAGAGCAGGCCGAGTTGCGCAATAAGAAAAGCGCTCATCAAAGAATACAGCGGCAAGCTTAGACCCTGTGCAAGTCCATACCCCACCCCACAACCGATATGAAAAGAAGAAAGTAAACCCTGAGCCAGCCCGGAAACGCCCCAAAAGGCTACGGCCACAGTGTTCCATAATAACAGTTTACTTGCCAGGGGCCATCCTCCGGTCGATCGAATGCACTGGACCAGCGACCAGACACCCAACGGAATCATCAGCGCCCCACATAGCAAAATCCCGCTCCAGTTCAGAACACCTAGAAATCCGCCGGACGTCACCATGTCCAAAAAGGTTGGCGAGCTATGTTCAACCGTCACCGTCATTGTTCCCTGCTGCTGTGCGAAGAGAAGTCCGGAGAACAGATAGGCAAACAGTCCCGTGATTTTTATCTTCATCATGCTTTATCCCTGATCCGTTTAGGTTTCGGCATTTTCTGCCAGGTGCCAATGGCCATAAGTAAAAGGGAGAGCAGTAGCAAATAGAAGGTTACAGTGACCAAAAGCCCCGGGAGGTGTACAGACGGTGTAGCCCCACTTCCTCCCATCCCGATGCTAATTTTTTCTTCCGTGTATCGATATGGCCAAAAGCCGCGATCCACCCGAAACCAAACAAACCAGCTTCCCATCAACCCAAAAGCCATCCCCAATACCGAAAGCCCCAAACGGGCCAAATTCATCCTCTCGGTCTGCTTTTTGCCCTTCGATGCGTGGACAAACCCCGATTCAATCTCCGAAAACCCGGATGAGGTCACTGGAATTTCGAAAAACGCCGGGGCCGCTTGCAGGACAACTTCCCTGTTAACTTTGGGGGCGTCACTTGTAGCTTTAATTTGGGGTGATTCGGGGTTCATGGCAATCTTTTCAATAATTTTAGCACACAAAACGTAACAGGACACAACGCTTTCAGCGAAATCCTACAGCTTAAATACCGAAGCGCTCCACCCGCTATTGGAATATTCGACTGCATAACATTAAGAGGATCTCCAAAGGTACGATCATAAGGGTGGTAAAAATAATTCGTCCAGCATCAGAACGAACCGACTTTCTAAACAAACCCGATATCGCCCCCAACAACATACCAATACACATTCCGGCCAGCAGCATGACGATCCAGAAAGCCGCCGGACGGAAAGGTTCCAGATGCAACTTCGCGATTATATGCACCCCGATCAAACATACGAATAAGGCCAGTACCATGTATCGGGAGGCTGTGACCAAAAACCGAAAGAGCGTAGCACTTCCCTTTATACCGCCAAGAATTCCGGCCAGACAAAGCACAATAAGACATAAAGGTATCCACAGATCTGCATTCATTTGCTCCTAAATGCCAGAACAGCCCCAAAAAGAAAACTGCCAAAAATAATTTTGGAATAGAAATTTCCCAACCCCGGCTGGAGTGAGAAATTGAAACTTTCTCACAAAATCACAGCTTTGATCTTTTCTTTGCTTGCAAAATTTGTTGAGAATTATTCCTGATAAAACCCCGGAGTCGTTGTTATGAAAAAGAGTAGTTTGTTCTTCGTATGTCTGTTGTCCCTTTCTGTCTGTCTGCAGGCGGAATTACGTTTTGCCACGGTCTTTGGTAACGGCGCAGTACTTCAACGGCAACAACCGGTCGCGGTTTGGGGATGGGCGGATCCCGCTGCCAAAGTCGACGTCGCATTTTCCGGTCAAACGCTTTCAACCAACGCGGACCCAAGCGGGTACTGGAAAGTGATGCTCGCTCCCATGGAAGCCAATGCCGTCGGGCAAAAGTTGGCCGCGCGAAGCGGATCGGAACAAATCTCTATCGACGATGTTCTGGTAGGCGAAGTCTGGATCGTGGCCGGCCAGTCCAACATGCGTGCGGGCGGACCGGACAAAGACAACGGCGTGAATCCCTTTTATCAAACGCCGGCCGGTGCCAGCAATCTTCCCGCCGTCCGGGTGCGGAACAACTATCCCAACGTCTCATTGGAACCCCTCGCGGATATTCAGGAGGGCTTCCGGAAAGATACCGATTGGGTCACCAAAGATGATATATCGGGAAGCAACCCGATTCCCTACTTCTTCGCCCGCATTCTCAGAGACAAGCTGCAAGTCCCGGTGGGATTGTTGTATCTGGCGGCCTCCGGCACCAATCAGGCTGCCTGGATGTCCAAAGAAACCCTGGAAAGTTTTCCGGGGGATGCAAAGCACCCGAATTTTTATGAGAAATACTTGGCCGAAAAGGAAGCCAAACTGGGTAAATCCAGTGGCAATATCAAATCATGGGACGATTTTTTGGCGGCAGAAACCGAATGGTTTGAAAGCCAGAACGGACGCTGGCCGGGACGGGGAATGACTTATGTGAACTACCCCACCGCCCTCTACAATGGCCGGATCCACCCTTTTGCCCCCTACGGTGTAAAAGGGGTCATTTGGCATCAGGGTGAAGCAGGTCCCGGAGGCCCCTATGATCAACGATTGGTGGCTATGTTCCGCCAGTGGCGCGAACTTTACGGTCAGGACTTTTACGCCATCTGGGGTACCCTGAGTAAATACACCAAAAGTCAGCCAAGTTTGGCTCCCAATGTAAGCGGTTTCTACCGCTCCGGCACCAATGCACATCTCCGGCGGGCCCTGACCCTTTTCGAAGGCGACCCGAAAGTGGAATACGTCGAACTGTATGACCTGGGGAATGACGACACCCATTTCACCCAGAAAGCAGAATCCGGACGACGCATGGCTCTGGCGGCGCTGGATCTGGCCTACGGACAACCGCAGACCTATACCGGTCCGCGAATTGCAGATTCAAAATTTGAAGGTGGCAAAGTTTTTCTCAAGTTTGACCAGGTCGGTGAAGGATTGGTCTACAGACCCTCCATCAACGGCATCAGCGGATTCTATGTGCAGGATGACAAAGGTCAAAGCCGCTGGGCAAATGTGGAAGTGCTGAGTAAAGACAGCATTGCCCTCTCCCATCCCGACCTGAGCACCATCGCCTATGTGGCCGGAGGCGCGGCTTCCAATCCCCATGAAACCCTTTTAAACAGTGACGGAATTCCGCTTTCCCCTTTCAGCCTGAATCCTGGAAAGGTTCGGACAACCAAAACCGAAAATCCGGTTTCTCTGGTCAAATTTGAGAGCAACCCCGGGGGAAAAGTGAACTTACATTTCAGCCATGCGCAACAAGAAGGCTACATGTTTGAATTGCGCGAACGTCGGGGTCCCAAAGGAAAGACCTCAACCATGAAAGTCTACGTCCCCAACGAATGGCAGGGTGTCGAAGTGGAACAGAAAGGCACCGCCCTCGCCTTTGAAGCTTTGGTTGAAGACGAAAACCGTTTTCTGAAAATTGAACCCACCGTGAACGGCGAACAGGTCATCGTCGCCGAAAAAGGCAAAGCCGAAATCTTCCGCAGCATCGACCGCTATTGATTGCCTTGGCTTTTGCCTTTCCGGGTGGGAGATAAGTAGTTCCGCGGTCTCCGCGGAAAATAACCATTTTTAGGGTTCTCCATCGGGACGATGGAGTTACTTTTGTTCTGTAGATACCCATAATAAAAAACCAATTCCGGGATGCACCCCAAACCGGGGAAGGCTGTACTATATCCTTGACCATTCATACGCATCGTTTCAGGATTTGGAGTTCATCCAAGGAAATAACATGCGATACATTCTCTACACGTTCATCTTCTGTTCAGGAGTCCTTTTTGCACAGGAAAAGCCGGCGTTTGAAACCCGGAATTATGTGCTGAACCAAGTTCCGATGTTATACACCTCCACGACGTACTCCGTGAGCAGTTACGGGAAAGGGGGCGGGGGCAATCCCTTTGGCGGAGATCCTTTTGGTGGCGGGGAGCGCCCCCCATCAAAACCCGCAGAGTCCGATCTTCCCTGGGCCCGCAAAACCGCCAACCCGAAATTTCTGGAGGAATACTTCACCCAGCATCTGGGCATCGAATTTCCGGAAGGGAGTTGGATGAAATTCCAAAAGGCCGGCAATGTGTTGTCTATGCGCAACAGCGAAAAGCAACACGCCTGGCTTAAACTCGGTTTGGCGCAGCATGATTTAATTCCCACCCAGGTGAAACTGAGTTTGCGGATGGTTGAATTTGATCAGGGCATGATGGATCAGTTAGAACGGCAACATCTCTCCGGGATTCCTGACGACCTGATCCTCGAACTCTGGGAGGATGGAGAAGGCAAAACCATCGCCAGCCAAAGCGTCAAAACTGTACACGGCGTCAACGCGATACTCGAATGTGTGGATGAAATCATTTACCCCACGGAGATGGCATATCGGAAAGAAGCAAATCCTGAAGAAAAGGATGCGGACCTACTTCCGGAATACGGAGGGTTTGAAACCCGGAACATTGGTGCGGTCCTGAACATCACCCCTACCGTCAATCAATCCAAGCGGAGCATTAATCTGGTGCTGCTTCCGGAAAAAGCCAACAAACAAAAAGATCCGGATGACCAACTTGAGAAATTAATACCCTTTACGCCGCTTTTCCGCAGCCTGAATATGACCAGTTCCCTGATCATCAACAGCGGGGCTACCTTGGTGGCAGGGCATTCCTCCTCCTTGGACAACAAAAGCCAAATTTTCCTGCTGATAAGCGCGGAGCTGGTCGATGCACAAGGGCAAGCCGTGACGTTCCCGGTGGACGAATTTGAGGAGGAACAACCATGAAAACTTTTCTGATCTCCCTCATCCTCTTTGGAAGTGTCCTCCAAGCCCAAGAGGCCATACCCGATAAAGAGGAAATGGTTACCCGGCAATATTATCTCCAGATACATCGGTGGACACAGATTACCCAAACGCAAAATCAAGCATCCGCTTCCTCAAATCTTCCCTGGGCGCGTAAAGAAGCCGACCCCGAAGCCATGAAGGCTTTTTTCACCGAAAATTTCAGAATTGAATTCCCTGAAGGAAGCTGGATCCGCAACCATAAAAGTGGCAGTTCATGGGTCATCACCATGCACAATACCCTGATCAACCAGGAACGCCTACGATATACCATGTTGCGCAGTGGTGCGATTCCGTTGAATGTGAATTTAACGCTGCGTTTGGTCGCCTTTCATGCGGAACAAATTGATCATCTGGAACGCAAAAGTCCAACCGGACTCAGCGATCAGGCCCTCCTGGACCTTTGGCGGAACGGGGAAGGGAAAACCTTATCCAGCCAGAGCCTTAAAACGGTTCACGGGGTGAACGCCATCATCGAGATGATCGATGAAATCATTTACCCTGCAGAAACCAGGATTCGAATCGAAGATGAGATCAAAACCGAGTACACCGAATTTGAAACCCGATCTACCGGAAATATTTTAAATGTCACCCCGACCACAACGCCGGACTTCAAAGCCATCAACCTGGTGATTCTTCCTGAATTTACGACCTATAAAGGCCTCAATCCGGATATGGATGATAAAATCAAAGCCTTCTCCCCGATTTTTCAGTCTTTGAATACCACCACCTCGCTCGTGGTTCCGCAACAGGGAACCCGGGTGATCGGGCAGACAACATCCAAGGATGGTACACAGCAATTTGTCCTGTTTATCTCCGCCGAAATTCAGGAAGCCGACGGCACGCCTTTAAACCTGAACTTTCTGGATTTGTTGATCAAGGAATAGACGCCGGAACGAACTCTGATGGATTCAGGAGGGAATCTCTTTCTCCTGAATTCCCCGGAGGGGGCTGGGTACCCGGCACGGGGCAAACGAAGTGCAGCCCCGGGTTCTGAAACCGGAAGCCTGAAGGCATTCCGCAGAACCGCCTGAAGACGGGACTCCGAACCCGACATCCGCGCTTAACTCGGTGGGAACGTTCCGAGTTCCATCTTCAGATGGTTCGGTTTCAAAGCGTAGTTCCGCGCCTGCCCGCCTGCCCGTGCCGTTCCGGCACGTGAACGGCCAGGGAAGGACGCCCCAGCGGCCAGG
>CAKZLZ010000228.1 GCA_937127435.1 uncultured Verrucomicrobiota bacterium
AATTCTCCGGGTTTGAAAATATTGCGGGCAATCCGGGATGAGGCCCACCGGTTTGCGCTGACCTATCATCGGAGTTTGCGGGACAAGCGGATTCGGGAATCGTTACTGGATGATATTCCCGGGATTGGCGATAAGCGCAAAATGATTTTGTTAAAACACTTTGGGTCCGTGCAGCGCATAAAAAAAGCTACGGTGGAAGAGATTGCCGGGGCTCCCGGCATCGGGAGAAAATTTGCCAAATCTGTTTTTGATACGCTGAACCGGTAGGCGGGCTGTCGCCCGCGGCGCCAAGGATCAGGATTAAGATAAAGATGATGGAATCAAAATGTCGGGAGTCTCAGGGCGCGGCTGAGGAAAATGACGAAGAGAATATACACGAATCCGGTGACAGAAAGTGCGAGCTTGGGATAAAGGGTCTGCAGAAAGGTTCTGTGGGTATTGGTTATGTTTTTTGCACCTTTTTTGGACCAGGTCTGGAGATGTAAATGGAAGAGGGAATGAACTTTGACGATGGAACCCAACCATTGGTCGATGAGCTGGAAAAACAAATCCTCTATCCGGACAAGCAGGCCCAGGGGAACCAGAAGCATCAACTGAATGCCGCGAACGATCAAGACCCACATGATGTAGAATAAAATATTATAAGGGGTATGTACAATGGCGAGTAATAAAACACTCACCGGTCCGACCAGGGTTGTCCACATGGACAGCCGTTGATCCACAAAAGCCAGCCAGATAAAAAAGGGCATTTTCGAGGGACCCATCTTTATACAGCGTCCGTTATTTCGCAGCATGTTGCCGTACCAGCGCCGCATGAGCCCGATGGCAAGAAGGAAAAAGGGTGTGTCGCGGTCTTCCATTGCCCAGACCATGGCATCGGGAACATACAGCATTTCCCATTCATTTTTTAAGGTGCAATAAAGGGTGCTTTTATCATCGCCCATCAGGAAGCGGATATCTCCAAACAGCCAGTGGTAAATATGATCCGATTCCACGAGTTCGATAAACTCCCGGTTCAGAGCCAGGGAAGCCCGGAACATGGATCCCCGGCCCGTGAGGGTGAGCACCCGTTTGGAGAGGGCATGGGAGGACATGTTTAGGTGCCGTTTGAAAAACTTTAATTCATACCAGCGGGTGGTGAAGTGGGATCCGGTCAGGACCTTCGCCCGTTCGTCTGTGGTCAGCGCGCCCAGTTTCGGATTCATTTTGAAGTAGGGAAGGCACTTCTGAAATACATCCGGTTCGAGGCAGGAATCCCCGTCGACGAGTACCACGATATCGTTGCCGTAGTCGTAATGAATGTTCTGATTGGAAAAATTCTGCAGGACCCGCAGTCCGTGCCCCATGGCCAGGCGTTTGCCGTTTTTCTGCAGCGTGAACAACAGCGTGGGTTTGTTCTGAACCGGAGACTCATCCACGATCTCCTGAATCAGATTTGCCTCCTCCTGGGAGGCTACCGATGCGAGAAAGACAAATTCACAGGGGGTATTTTCGGCGGCTTCTAAAAAAGAAGTGAAAGCGTTTTGCGTATTGTAAGGGGATTCTTTGTAGGAGGGGACCAGTAAATAAACCCGCCGGGGATACTTTACCGCATCCGGGAGACGGTCTCTTTTCCTGGCGAGGCGGGGGTAGACGATTAACAGGTAGGTGTAACAGCGCAAAGTGTTGGTCATGAGCCAGGAGTAGCGCCAAACACCCAGACCGGTAATGATAATCAGAGAACTGCGGAACTGATCCCAGGCCCGGTCGGGAATTATCCGGCTGATCCCGATCGAAACCAACAGGATAAAGATGCCGAGGGTGAGGCAGGCCCACAATCGCCTGTATGCGGATGGTTTCTCATAAGGGCGCATCGTGTTTTACGCGGATACGGGCCCGCAGCCCTGTTTTTAATTCTGGAGGCTGTTCGTCAAACCGTATTTTCATCAATACCTCGCCCGGGACAGGGGAGGTGGAGCTTACAGCTGACTTCAGTCCGGCCAGAGCCGACTGTCCGATGGCGGTTACCCGTCCCTTATATGTTTTTTTGAGAGAGGGGAGGGTGACTTCGGCCTCTGTGTCGAAACCTATTTTTTGCGCTTCATCAAATTTAAACCAGCCTATCGCAAAGATTTCCTCTTCGGTCTCAATCGTTAAGAGCGGTTCCCCTTCCTGGGCTATGGTTCCCCAATCCGCATTGACGGCAAAGACACGTCCTTTCCGGGGGGTGGTGATCCGGTAGCGTTTAATCTGCTCTCTGACCTTTTTGATTTCAATATCCAGGGCGGTTAACTCGGAGGTTAAGGTGGCTTTCCTGGACTCCAGTTCGGTGATGTTGCCAAACATTTGAAATGAATCGGAGAATAAGATCCCTTTTTCGGAATTGGAGGTGATGAGTTTTTGCAGCAGAAGGCGTTGCTGAGCCAAAAAGATATCTTTTTGCATCGCCCGCCGTATACTGTTTGCCTCCTCCAGATCAATGTAGGGGATTGTATTGGTCTTATAGGCTTCGAGCAGACGGTCTTCTTTGCTTTTGGCAAAGTTCAGTTCAATGTTCATCCGCTCGAGTTCTGTCCGGTACATGGCTTCTCTTTTTATGGAGGCATCTGTAAACTGAACTCTCCGGCTTTTTTCTTCGAGGATTTCACGTTCGATGGACTTCGGTCCTTCGGCTTTGATGGCTTTCAGTTCGAGCAGCATTTCCAATTGTTGCTCTATCTGTTGGGCATTCAGGACGGCCAGGACTTCATTTTCGGTTACCTGATCGCCTTCCTGTACATGAATGGAGGTCAGTTCGGTGGTGAACGGAGCCCGGACCTCGATCAAATTTGCGACCAGCATCGCGGAGGTGCTTTCCGCATACCTGCTTTCCCTCCATGCTATTTTTGCCCCCACCCACAGCAGGGCCAACCAAAACACGATAAAAGGGATGCGCAGGATGGCGCGTCTTAACTTATATCCTTTTTTACGGTTCGGGAGTTGGGGTTCCTGGGAGAAGGAATCCGTCTGCTCAAACCGGGCTTCCTTTTTGATGAAACTTCTGGACGATTCGGAAGGCGATTCCTGAAATGAATCAGGATCGTCTTCCGAATAGATTTTATTTTGTGAAAAGTTCATTTTGTAATAAACGTCCTGGTTGGGGATAATGTATTTATCCTGAAGCATTGACGGAATTACAACTTTTTTCTCCGATTCACTTCACAAATTGCCGGATCCGTATACATTTATGTGATTTTACGGGGTATTTGTTCCATAACTAATTACACATAAATTAAATACGGTGATAATACGGTTAAGATATCTCTTCGTTGAAAATATAAATGTCACGCTAGACTAGGGTTTGGAGAATTTGTTTAAACCCGGACAATTCCCTGGTCATCGCACCACCTTTCGCTCCTGCCTGCAGACTTTACTCATCCTGTTGACGGTTCTTCAGACCCAGCTTCTCATCCCCATGGCGCTCTCGTTTGCTTCCGGGGGCCGCATTTGCCACCCACCTGACCCTGCTTTTAATCCCAAGTTTGATTTTGATTCTGAATGATTTGCCCTTAGGAATGTTATATCTGCAGCACGGAAGGTTTCCGGAATCCCGTTCGCAGTTGGAACCCGCAAGACTCCGACCCTTTAAACCATAATTCCACTATGAAACTCACGACCCTTCTCCTCCTGACCATTCCTCTCCTGCTTCCGGCCCAGGAAAAGTTCCTCACCCTCAATAAAGCGTGGGAAACCGCCCTTGAATCCAACCCCACAGAAGAAATTGCCCAGGCCCGACTGGAACAGGCGGAAGCGCGGTATCAGCAGGCACGCAGCAACTATCAGCCCAGCTTGAGTTTAAATGTAACCGGAAGCCGTTTGGACTATTCCGATAGTTACTTAGAGCTTTTGCCTTCCGGGTATCCCGACAGTGAACAGCGTTTTGATGCCGACTTGCAGGCCACCTGGGTTCTCTGGGACAGCGGCAGCCGGAAAAATCAAGTGGCATCGGCCCGTTTCCTGAGTGAAGCCTCGGAAGCTGCTCTCCTCGACAGCCGTGAGCAGCTTCTGTACGAAGTCGGCCGGGCTTTCACCTCCGCCCAGTTGTCCAGAGCCAACCTCCGCATTACCGAAGCGGATGCGGAATTTCAAAACCGTCAGCTGGAAAACAGTATTCGCAAAGAAAAAGCCGGACTGGACAGCAGGACCGACCGCTTAAACTTTGAAATCCGCAAACTTGCAGCGGAAAGCACCTCCGTACAGCAGGAGGCGAATTATATCAGCGCCATGGCCGCCCTGGAAGCGCTCCTGGGTCAACCCGAAGACCAAGCCCTTCCTCCCCCGGTTATGCTGGAACCCGAGGATAAATCACTTCCTGAAGAAATTCCGGATGTGGATCAGTTATGGGAACAGGCAAAGCTCACGCTCCCCCTTCTTCGTCAATCCGAACTTGAGGTTGAAGCCGCCCGTGCATCCGTCAGTGCATTTGAAGGGGAATATGGTCCCGATCTTTCCTTGTTTGGAAACCTTACGGCCGAACGGGAAGATGATCCCGCCTTCGGGGGGGGCGATTTGGGAAATTCAGTTGGAATTCAGCTTTCCTGGGATTTGTGGACAGGGGACGCCCGTAAACAGCGGGTGCTCGAAGCGGAAGCGCAATTGCGTGAAACCGAAGCCTATGCCCGTCAGGTGCAACTGCAAACCCTCTCGGTTATCAAGCAGGCCCATACAGAATACACTGCCAGCGTACAAACGGAAGCTCTCAGCTCGAAAACCTTTGAACTGAGTGAAGAAAACCGGGATCTGATCGAATCATCCTATGAGGCCGGCCGTGAAGACCTCTTGCGTCTCAATGAAGCGCAGCGGGATTTCAATAACGCCGGTTCCAGATACGTCACGGCTCGCCTGCAGCGTCAATTGGCCTGGATCCGCCTGCAGCAGGCCACGGGTACCCTTCGGAGCAAGGTGAAAGTCCCTGAGCAAAAATAAACTTTATTTCCGAAGATCCGGAGCAGGCCGCCGAAGTGGAGGCATCGCGCGAGATCCGTGAAGACGGGCTTCGAGAGAAGAGGTCCTCCCGCGTCGACTTCCATCTTGAGAAGTTGCTGCTCGGTCCGGGGCTTTCTGCCGACCTTGATGAGCTCAAATTCGGTGGTGGATCCGTGCACGTCCGCATGTATTTTTAGGGCTGT
This sequence comes from uncultured Verrucomicrobiota bacterium, assembly GCA_937127435.1. Taxonomy (GTDB): domain Bacteria; phylum Verrucomicrobiota; class Kiritimatiellia; order SS1-B-03-39; family UBA6053; genus UBA6053. The sequence continues at coordinate 5,148 of CAKZLZ010000228.1, forward strand.
TTAGCAGAGGCTGGAATCTTCTGGAGCAGACTTTTTTTACGATTCCTTTTCAACGTCTACCGAAGCTGCCGCATTCAGTCCGATGAACGCGACGACCTGGAGCGCCCATCTAACGTTTAGATGAGCGGATCGAGGTACGAGATTCGCTCGATAAATTTGTTAAAAGATACCTGATTACGAATGCATATATAGAGGGTTTATAGTATGTACCTTATTTTCTTTCTGTTGAAAGGCTCTTGATTGTATTGATTGCTCTTTCTTGAATTTGTTTATCTCGATTTTTCGCCAACTTCTCTAAAATTGAAAGAGGAGTATTCGGATTGTATGCTAAAGCCATACGGACATAGTATGAATCATCATTACCGAGGTATTGTAAAATCTGGGTGGGCACCGAAGGTTGAGCTATAATCGCGGCTCTTACTTTACTTTCATTATCTTTGGAGAATTTGAACATCATTTCCTCCGGGATGTTTGGATTCTTAGCCACAGCAGTACGTATATACCGGTCTTCTGAATCTGCTAAATGAGCAATTTTATCCCATGAGGTATTAGAGTTGCTCATTACTTCAAATCGCACATACTTACTCTCACATTGTAGTAATTCATCTAATATATCACTTGTCGTATAATTACTCTTCGCTAAAGCCATTAATAGTTCCGTATCTCTACGACCATGCATACCTTTGCGGTTGTAAATTTTGAGTGCATATTCGTAGATATGGTCTATCTGTTCTCGGGTTGGCCCATTCTCTTCGAAAAGCATCTCTTTAAAATTCTGGTAAACTTTACGTTTAGCAGGTTCGGTTGCACCGACGGGGACACCCGATTGTAATGAAAGGTCCTCTATCAACTCCATAGGAGTATTCGGATTATTAATAATATTCACAAGTAGGCCATAGCTCAACCGGCTTCCCCATTCCAAAGCTTTGGGATAATAATCCTCAATGGTTTTTGTGGATAATTCAGGTCTCGAAAAAACCCTGACACGAATCATAAACTGTTTCTCAGGAGGGTCTTCAAGTAATTGAATCAGTGTACTTTCCGGAAAAATGATGTTTTTGTCAGACAACGCAGTTCGTAAAGCCCTTGTGGCGGGAGTCGATTCCACACCGTAGTATTCATCGGAAAGGACGATAGTGGGATCCTCTTTAATCGCGTTCAAAATTCTTTCATATTCCGGCTTTTCCCTTTCTAACTCGTCTTCTCGCATTTGCTTCCAATTTTTCCGAGCCACGAGTTCCCTTTGCCTTTTCTCTATCTCGGCAGGAGCCTTCTTATATCCTTCAACCAATTCTTTAGGAATTTCGGATTTAATATAATGAAGTGAATCGGTTGAAGAAGCATGCTTTCCATTTTCGGGATTGATCGGAATGTATTCACGGGAATCCTTATTAAAATAGAAACTAATCCGCGATTCATTGTTAGAATCCGCGGTTAACTGCTCAAATGTCAAAATAGAAGATTCCGCATCATACGTCCATTTTCCAACCACAACCATCACAGGTGTATGTATAGATCCGAATCCACTCTGGTCAATCAGCATGGTTAAAATGTCAAAACCACTCTGTTCATTAGAGAAAACCCCCGTCCACGATTCCTGATTTCTTTCCTTTTTCGAGCCTGAATCACTATTCCCCGACTGCTGCATGTGAGCACAGCCGGTAAAAAATAGTGCGAAAAGAAGTAATAGAATTTTGCTCTTCATTGTAACGTTTAGCGCACCGGACCCGAAGGGTTCGGTGCCGTAAGTGGTTAAGTCTTTGTATTAGATGTCCCATATGAAATTTGCGAATAATGTCCAAGATATCACGGCCAAAATTGCCAATAGCCATATGGGTAGTTTTTGGAGAAACCGAATCCAGAGATAAAGATAACCACAACAGACACCCATGAGGATGATGCCTACTTGCCACATTGGGGCGTTATTCAATTTACTGAGGAGAATCACGCAAACAACAGTACAAACGGGAAATGATGCGAATGCACTTCCCCAGAATTGTATATCGGATCGATTTCCCAATCTAAAAGGTTCTCCGCTTCCAATGCGAGCTATCAGGGATGCGAGCCAAAGGTTCATAGTAGTGTATTACTTAACGTCTAGGCTGTGGGACGCGAAGCGTTCTCACCAGCCTCTGGTTGAGTGTTTCTACTTTTCATGAAATCTGAAACCCATCTAGTCAACTGTCCTGAACAATTTTCAGCAGCAGCAAAACGTCCATCTGGTAGAATAACACATTGGCACGATTTGGTAAGTAATACTAAATTATTATTATTAAGTGTTGCCAGGCCAACCTGGTTCAAGCTTTTAACAAAAACATCCACTGTATAACCCTCTTTCAAAAGAAATTCAGAGAATTTTGTTTCTGTAACGTCTATCTCATCTTCCATACAAAGCTGATTAACAATAATAAATTGAGTATTATCTAAAAATATGGGTTCCCATGTTTCTGGTTTAGGAGTTGGTTCGTTGACAATTTTGTCAGGAGTATTATCAACTCTATACATCCAACCTTTAACTTCGCCTGACTTTGCAGGTATAGTGTCTATAAATCGCATCATTGGCTGAAGGTATTTGTCTTCATCAAAAATAGAACTAGGCATTTTACGGTCATAGACCAACTTTGTCCAAATTATCTGTAATAGTAATTCCAGCGGATTTGCTGTGACAGATCCAAAGGCTGGCCAATAACCATCTTGTTCTATAGGAGTTGTAAAAGGCATTCCATTGGATTTAACCAAGCAATGTTTGCCGCAGCATATCAAACTTGGGAAATTGCTGATGCCATATCCTTTTGCAGGCCCATCAACATTCTGGTTTGTCAAAAACTTAACATAAGACTTTCTCAATGATGAGAGAGTTTTAAATCCACCATAACCAAGAATAATCCTGGCTGGATTTACCAATTCCATTAACAGAGTATGATAAATCATCTGAATCTCCCAAGGCAAAGAGTCCAATTCAGAATTTTCCGGAAATGTTCGCCTTGTTATTCCCTGAAATGCATCTTGCAGTAAAGAAACTCTTTTATTCCTTGTAGCTTTAAATTTTGTCACAGATGCTAGATTTTCGTAACCCGATTTAAGATCCTTTGAATATAAATTCTTCTTAACCTGAATAACCGCGACAACATCATCAATGATGAATTTCTTTTTGTCGGTATATGGGACAACCTCTCCTGGTCCAGAGACAACCATGCAATCTAATTCGTCACTTAAGTTTCCTGAAGCATCTGAAATAAAGCCAGCAACAACATCTATTTCTGAAGACGGAGGAAAGGCTCTATCTATAATATCTTGAGTAAGACCCTCATACATATCTCCAATAGTTGGAGGATGAGTAATATTTTGTTTTTTCAGTTGTTGGTGTTCTTTTTCCCGAAGGCGGTCCAAGAAGTCGGATACGGTTAAAATCATTCTTCAATCTCCTTTCACTCAACGTCTAGGCAACCGGACCGACGAAGGAGGTTCGGTTGGCCTGATTGTTAGTCATTTGCGGATGCGGGAAATATAGGTTTTGTAAGCATCATCTACGTTCTCTTTGGTTACCGTGACATTCTTCGAAACTCTTAGATCCAACCCGCTTTCGTTAAGCCAGTTCTCCCCTTTTCGCGCAGTCTCAAAGAGACCTCCTGGTTCATTGTATGCCGCGACGAGATCATCTCTGAATTCTTCCGAAATCCGAAATTTGCCCTCTTCCTTTCGAAGTAAACCAACTGAGAAAAGCTTTGTAAAAGCCCATGACAATTCATTGGGGGTAGGAATCGCGTGATTCGTGGCATCAGCGCAAGCGATGATATTAGCCAGCTCAGCACCGTCACCAGTGTCGCTCATGACCAAAGCCATAAGAATCCATCCGTCATTCCATGTCCAATTCTCTGCAGGTTTCATTTGGTGACTAACATTATATTGAAAGCCAATCCTTATCGCTTCTAATCAATGATTGAAAAGACAAAAGCGACAAGTTTTCTTAAAAAATACCTTTGTTTTGAAAATATACAGGCGTATAGTGGTGTCGTTAAACGGAGGAATGATATGCGACAGCGAGTACAAAATAAGTTAATTTCTTTATCCCCTTATAATCCAAATCCGGTTTGGCCGGATGGATATTTTGATGTTTTGCAAGAAGCGGGTGTGCATGAGGATTTGTTTATGATTTATGCGAATTGGGTCCGGGATTTGTTTAAACACAACCCGGGAAAGACAAGACGTTCTTTGGGTGCAGATGAAATCAAGGTCTATTTACATCAGTTGGAAATCTCAGGGGACGTGGAATCTTCGGCACGCCTACAGGCACGGGAGGCACTGATTCTCTACTATGAAAAGTTCAGGGGAATTCCTCTAGTGAAGCGTAAGCAGAAAACATCGTCTTTTTCAAAATCAGATTCAGCTGTGGATTTAAGCATCTCTACTGAAGTGCAGCCTCAGCTGAAACAGAAATCAAGCGCTTCTCCGTCTCTTGATTGGACGGCGCTTAAAACGGCTTATCTTACCGCCATTCGGATAGAACACTATGCCCGTTCAACCGAAAAAACCTATTGGTATTGGATTCGGGATTATATTCGATTTCATCAGGACCGTCGACCCAGTGAATTGGGTGCACCTGATATTGAAGCTTATCTTGGATATTTAGCGATAGATAAAAGAGTTGCGGCCTCTACTCAGAATCAGGCACTGAATTCTGTGGTCTTTCTATACCGAAATGTACTCAAAAAAGATGTGGGAGACTTTAGTATGTTTACCCGTGCCCGAAAAGGAAAGCATCTGCCTGTGGTTTGCAGTCGTGATGAAGTGAGTGCGCTTTTAAGTCGAATGAATGGGGTTGAACAACTTGTCTGTAAAATGATGTATGGAACGGGGATGCGGGTTTCGGAAGCGCTGCGGTTGCGACTTCAGGATTTGAATTTGGATCGCAAAGAAATAACTGTAAAGGGAGGGAAAGGAGATAAAGACAGAAGGGTTCCATTTCCTGATGCTATTCGGGATTGTCTGCACGCTCATTTGGATTGGAGACGAAATCTATATGAATCGGACCGCGAAAAGAAAATGCATGAGGTGCATTTGCCAGGCGCATTGGCCCGTAAATATCCTTCGGCACCTTACGAATGGAAATGGCAGTATGTATTTCCGGCGGATGATTACTCAACAGACCCCCGAAGCGGGGCTTACCGTCGTCATCATATTTTACCTAAGCGCATTCAGCGCGCGGTTCGTCAGGCAGCGAAAGATGCACAAATTCAATCCCGTATCACTCCGCATACCCTGCGGCATTCTTTTGCCACTCATTTGCTGGAGGCGGGGCAGGATATTCGGACCGTGCAGGAGTTGTTGGGGCATTCGGATGTGAAAACCACCATTCGACAAGCTCATGGCAGGCGATGATTTATACCCACGTGCTGAACAAGGGACCGCTTGGGGTGGTGAGTCCGCTGGATACGTTGTAGTGTCACTGGTCACGAGGGAGCATTTGAAGGGTCTGTTGATTTATTAAACCGCAGATCAACGCAGATAGACGCAGATGGCAGTATAAACTTATTTTATTCAGTTTTCCGAGAACCTCCGTGTTAATCGGCGTGCATCTGCGGTTTAAAAAATGATCATCACTTTGGGTTGCGATGCCGATACCGATACCGGTCAGTAAATATATCCATGGTGACATACGATCCTCTCCGAATTCTCATCATAATCCTGATCGACGTATACATCATTTTTGTTTAGGTTTCTTTGAATATGATCACCTGTTTGGGTGGATTGATTCGGAACGTCTAACTTTGAGAAAAACTTATGAAACCTACTTTACTTGTACTCGCCGCTGGAATGGGAAGCCGTTATGGAGGGCTTAAACAATTGGATCCGGTGGGGCCATCCGGAGAAGTGATTCTGGATTACTCCGTTTTCGATGCCCATCGCGCGGGATTCGGGAAAATTGTATTTGTGATTCGCCGGGATATTGAAGAGGCCTTTAAGGCGCAGGTGGGAAGCAAATACGAAAACCACATTCAGGTTGAATATGCGTATCAGGAACTGTCTGATTTGCCGGAAGGTTTTGAGGTGCCTGAAGGGCGGGTGAAGCCCTGGGGGACAATCCTTGCGATGTTGTCGGCCCGGGATATTGTGAAGGAGCCTTTCGGGGTGATCAATGCGGATGACTTTTATGGTCCGGGTTCCTTTAAATTGCTGGCCAGTGCTTTGCAGGCGAGAGAAAACTCGGAAGGAGATTTTGTGTTGGTGGCTTATCCTTTGAAAAACACGGTGAGTGAACACGGCACGGTTTCACGCGGGGTTTGCGATGTGTCCGGCGGGAAGTTGGTGGGGGTGGAGGAATGTCATGAAATTCATCCGGTATCCGGCGGTATTGAAGTGAATCGGGGCGGGGAACTTGAAGTGATGGATGGCAGCCAATTGGTGTCGATGAACACCTGGGGCTTTACCCCGGAGTTATTTGCGCATGCCCAATCCGGATTCAAAGAATTCCTGGGCGCACTTCCGGATCCAATGAAGTCTGAATATTATATTCCCACCTTGGTGCAGCAACTGATCGACAGTGAACAGGCCACGGTGGAAGTTTTGAATTCCGATGATCATTGGTTGGGAGTGACCTATCCGGAAGACAAGCCTGCGGTGCAGTCCGGTTTACAGGCCTTGCTGGAAGAAGGTGTTTATTCGAATCCGCTTTGGAGTTAAGGACCGGTGACGGATCCGCGTTGCATTCTGCATGTGGATATGGATGCATTTTTTGCATCGGTAGAGCAACGCGACTTTCCTGAGTTAAAAGGAAAACCGGTGATCATCGGCGGCAAGCCGGATCAGCGGGGCGTGGTGTCCGCGGCAAGTTATGAGGCGAGGAAATTCGGGGTACATTCCGCCATGCCTTTGCGGGAGGCGGGGAGGCGGTGTCCGGAGGGAATCTTCCGTCCCGGCCGCATGCAGGCTTACCGCCAGGCTTCCAAACAGATCTTTCAAATCTTTGATCGGTTTTCTCCTTATGTGCAGGGGCTTTCGGTGGACGAGGCCTTTTTGGATGTAACCGGGGTGTTACATTTGTGGGACAACGATGAAGTGAAAATCGGGGAGGCTTTGCGGGCGGAAATCTTTGAAAAATGTCAGCTAACCGCATCCGTGGGAATTGCGGGGAATAAATTTTTTTGCCAAATTGGCCTCGGATATGGACAAGCCGGATGGACTGACGGTGGTGCCGCGGGAAGCCGGGGAGATCCTTGCGTTTATGGCACCATTGGATGTGGGGCGGATCTGGGGAGTTGGCAAAAAAACAAAAGAACGGTTAGGCAAACAGGGCATTGCCCGGGTTGCCGACTTGCAAAATGCGGGAAAAGCAAAATTGGTGAAACTGTTCGGACAAAATTCCGGTGAACATCTCTATGCTTTGGCGAACGGGTTGGATGCGAGGCCGGTGCATGACCGTGAGCCTGAAAAAAGTATTTCCAATGAACATACCTATTCGGTGAACCTGGATTCTCCTGAAGTTCATCATCAAACGTTATTGCGCCTGTCTGAAAAAGTGGGACGGCGATTACGGGCTTCCGGATATTGGGCATCCTGTATTCAAATCAAAATCCGCAGTGAACAATTTCAAACCTATACCCGGCAGAAGCAGTTGGCAGTTTCCACCCGGTCGGATCAGGAACTTTTTGATACCGTATTGGAGCTATATGAGAAATTTAATCCACCCTGGCCGATACGGTTATTGGGAGTGGGGGTGTCCCATCTCAGTGATGTGCCGGTAGGCAGCGATGGACAATTGGATCTATTTACGCCACCGCCACAGCCTAAAGAAACCAAGCTGGATAACGTTTTGGATGATTTACGCAACAAGTACGGGGTGAAGTCAGTCAAACGCGGCCGCTGGGATTTGGATAAGTGAGAGCATGGGTAAAAGCAGCATAAATCAGTAGAATTATCTTAAAACCACCTAGTACCGTGTAACATTTATAACTTCGGATATAAGTGTTTCAGTTTCACCCGTGCGTCTTTCGATGTGAATTGCCA
>CAKZLZ010000229.1 GCA_937127435.1 uncultured Verrucomicrobiota bacterium
GCCGGCAACCAAATCACATGCACCAGCGAAGCCAAAACAATCAGATGAAACCCGGCGAATCGACAATCGCTGCTCCAATGATCCGGCAACATTCCCCGCCAAAAACTTTCTTCCAAAACAGGGTGAATGGTAACGGAATAAACCACGAAAACCCAAACAGTTCCTCCGCTAATGCGCCATTTCATTAACAAATCCCCTAAATCCACCCCCGGTAATGCCATCAGGGGCCACAGCAATTGGATCACAGGCCAGGTCAACAGACACATCGCCCCCAAACCCGCAAACAAAGGCAAATGAAATCCGCGAACCACAGGTTCCAAAGGGAACTTTTTCCACACCATACAGCCAAAGATCCCGGCATGATACAGCATAACCGCCACCAGCGCCTCATCCAGAATCAGCATGCCGATCACCGTGGCTACGGCCGGGAGCAATCCCCAATAGATCGGCAATATCTTTGACGCCGGCTTCATTTCACATTCTTCGCTTTGGGCTCCCGTTTGCCGGTCAGCATGGCTTCAAAAGCAGGCGGTACCGGGGCATTAAAGGTAATATTTTCTTTGGTGAACGGATGCTTGATGGTCATTTCCGCCGCGTGGAGGAAAAGTCTTTTGCCCGTGACCACTTCCACATGTCCGTATTTACGGTCGCCCACCACCGGATGCCCCATTTCTGCAAATTGAGCCCGGATTTGATTTTTCCGGCCGGTGAAGAGATCGACTTGCATCAAAGAGAATTTTTTGGAGGTCTGCAAAACCTTGTAACCGGTTTTGGCGTATTGCCCCCCTTCCCCTTCGGCCACGGTTTGCATCACATGTTTCTCATCTTCGCGCAGATAAGAGACCAAGGTCCCTTCCGAAGCTCGGGGTTGCCCATACACCAAAGCGCAGTACTGCTTGCTGAAATTTTTCCACTCATCCAGCAAATATTTGCGGGCTTCCGGGGTTTTGGCAAACATCAGCAGTCCGGAGGTATCCCGGTCAATGCGGTGCACCATAAAAATACGGGCTTTTGATTTTGGATTTCCCTTGCGAACAAAATCAAACAAACGGTGATAGGCGGTATCCCGGTGTTTTTCATCATAACTCACCGACAATAAACCGCAGGCTTTATTGATCACAATCACATCCCGGTCTTCATAGATGACCGGCGCGCCGCGGGGCTGATATTTTTTTGGGGCTGATTTAAAAGGTTTGGGGGCTTGGCTCATGTGGCGCAACTAACAGTTTGTAATCCGGAAAACGAGCGAAAACAAAAGAATGCGTTACCCGCGCCCCCGCATTTTTAAGCCCTGTAAAACCAAATTAGGATCAATTCCAATATCGGGCCTTGCCACTTCGACTTCCCTCAACAGCGGCACCGCAGCAATCATGGCCGCATTGTCCGTGCAATAGTCCAGAGGCACAGTGATGAGAGGCAACTTCCGCTTTCCACAAATCTCTTCCAGGCCCGCGCGGAGGAATGTATTCTTAGCAACCCCGCCCACACAAGCCACACAGGCAAAGGGCGCTTCATTTTGTAACGCCTGATCTGCCCGGGTGATTAAGGTCTCCATGACCGCCTGCTGATACGATGAAGCTACCGCAGCCAAATCGACAGACTCATGATTTTCCAAATGATAGCGCAGGGAGGTTTTCAGGCCACTGAAACTAAAGGCGTAATCGCCCCCACGCGACAAGGCTTCCTCTCCCGTGGGCAGTCCCCTTGGAAATTTGGGTCCGTCAGATTTTGCGGTGAGCGCCAGCTTTTCAATTTCCGGTCCTCCAGGATAATCCAGACCCAACAACCGGGCCCCCTTGTCCAAAGCTTCTCCCGCCGCATCATCGATCGATCTCCCCAGTACATCGTAATCTCCCGGCGCATTCATCCGAATCATGGCCGTATGTCCTCCGGTCACCAGCATCACCAATGCGGGACAGGGGTTTTCCGGACGGTTTTCCGAAAAATAGAGACTCAGCATGTGCGCTTCCAAGTGGTGCACCGGATAGAGGGGAAGTTTGAGCCGAAAAGCCAAACCCCGAGCCACGGACACCCCGGACAAAAGCGAACTGGACAACCCCGGTCCCTGCGTGACCGCAATGCCATCTAAATCCGACCAATCCAACCCGGATTCCCGCATGGCCGCTTCCAGCACCGGCGGGAATGCCTTAACGTGTTCGCGGGCCGCCAATTCCGGCACCACCCCTCCATAGGGTTGATGGGCCGCGATCTGCGACGCAACCACCGAAGACCTAACGACCAAGGGAGATTCCAACACCGCCACTGCGGTTTCATCGCATGAGGATTCGATACCGAGTATACGCATATTATTCCTCTTCGCCTTCTGCATCAGCTCGAAGGAGCTCAACCGCTCTCATCAACTGCGGATCCCGGGTCCAGTCCCCCTTTTCAATTTCATCCTGCAACATAAACCAACGACGCATGGGCAAGAGGACTTCTTCATCCGGATCAATCCCCCGCTCATGAATCTGCCGGTCTTTAGGGGTGAAATAACTGGCCGTGGTCAACTTCAGGGCCGACCCGTCCGGCAAAGGAACAATGCTCTGCACCGAAGCTTTTCCATAACTGGTTTCTCCCACCAAAAGGGCGCGTTCATGATCCTGCAAGGCACCCGAAACTACTTCTGACGCACTCGCGGAACCCCCATTAATTAAGATGACCAATGGAGGATTTAACCGGTGCGGAGCGGTCGAAGTGAAATAGTCTTTCCGTTCCCCGGGTTCACGGGATTGGGTATAGACCACCAAGGTATCCTGAGGGAGAAACAATCCGGCCACATCCACGGCTGCACCGAGGAGCCCCCCCGGATTCCCCCGTAAGTCCAGAACGATGGCTTTAACGCCTTTCCGATTGAGGGCCGTCAGTTCTCTGCGGAGCAGTTGCGCGGTATTCCGGGTGAAGGTGCTGATCCGCACATAACCAATCCCCTCCTCCAAAACCCGGGTCCCGGTCACGCTGGGATTTTTAATTTCCGAACGGGTAAGATTCACTTCAAAGGATTTTCTTTCCGAAGGCCGGCGAATCTGAACCTGTACATCGGTACCCGGTTCGCCACGAAGCTGATTCACCGCATCTTCTATGGAAATTCCCCGGGCGGACTTGCCATCAATTTGACGTATTTGGTCGCCAGCGATAAGCCCCGCATCCCAGCCCGGTGAATCTTCAATGGGCGAAACCACCGTAATCCAATCGCCGTTCCGATTGATCACAATTCCAACCCCGCCAAAAGCCCCTTTGGTGGTTTCCTGAAGACTTTTTAAGGTGTCGGATTTCATGTACTGGCTGTAAGAATCCAAATTGGACATCATCCCTTTTATCGCCCCGTCTATCAGTTCTTCATAACTGACTTCCTCTCCCGACTTCACATACAAGTCATGAATCTGCTCCATCGCCACCGTAAAGCGGGCTATCTGCTCATATGCCAACTGCGCTTCGCTCTGGACTTCAGGTTCTTCGACCAGATCTACGTCCGGCGTTTCCTGTGCAAAAAGGCCCCATCCGCAAACAAACACAAAGCAAAGGCTGAATTTATAAAAGGTATGTATCATGATAAACGAACATAAAGGCAAAAGCCCCTTCACACAACCCCCGAACCGGAAGGATTCGCTGAAAGGAAAAATGAAGAATGCGGACGCAGGCAAGGTTATGGCAGCACCGGCCACTCAATCCGGTACAAAGCCTTCCAGTACTTGCCTGTCACCCAGATTTCCCCGCTTTCCGGATCGCGGGCAATCCCATTGAGGACATCCTGCTCCTGATGGTGATCCATAATTACGGGAAGATGGCGTAAATCCACAAAACCAATGACTTTACCGTCGCGAGGCCGAATGCGAACGATGATCTTTTCACCATAAATATTTGCCCAAAGCTCCCCTTCAATCCATTCCAGTTCATTCAGCCACTTTACCGGTCCCCGCGTCCCCTGCACTTGAAAACGCCGAACCTCTTTAAAGGTTTCAGGATCCATCACCCGGATTACAGACGTGCCGTCACTCAAGTACAAATATTGTCCGTCTGAGGTTAAGCCCCACCCCTCTCCCGCATACTTAAATTCCTCAAGCAGTTTAAACGTTTTCCGGTCGATGACCCTGCAAGTACCGGCCCGCCAGGTAAGTTGATAGAGTTTGCCGTCATGCAACGCCAAGCCTTCTCCAAACTGTTCAACCGGCAGGGCCAGGCTTCGCAGCACTTTCCCATTTTCCCGGTCGACTTCCCTGAGCTCTGACTTTCCGTACATGCCGGTGCTTTCCAACCAAATATTTTGGTCGATCAGCAAACCTTGGGTATACGCACCCTTGTCATGTTCTTTCCGGCCCAGGATTTTAGGACGGTCTATCGTTTCGGAAAAACCGACAGCCGCTGCCCCGAGGAAGGCAATGAGGAGAATAAAATTTCGGGGCGAAAAACTCACACAGAGCCTTTATCGGCGGGTCTTCTGACGTTCTGAAGCTTTGACATCATCTTCGGCCTGTTCAACCCGCTCTTCAACCAGTTTGATTTGGGTTTTCGTCATAATCAGTTCTTTTTCCGCTTCTTCCAAATACGCATCCACTTTTTCGCGTTGATTTTTATAAGTCAATTGACGGTTTATCAATTCCTCTTCGCGGGTCACCAGATCTGATTTCTTGTGCCGTTGACCCAACTCTACATGACGCTCGGACATTTCATCATCATAGTCATCTTTGTCTCTCTCGAATTTCTTCCTATCGTCTTTGAGCTCTTTTTCCCTCTCCTCCATCTCATCCTCAATCCCATCGGTTCTTTTCTCGATCGATTCGGATTTCCCTTCCAGCGCCGCCAATTGTAAGCGCAAAGCATGGGCGCGGATTTTCAACGCTTCGGTCCGGTCATGCGCTTCTAAACCCTCCAGGTTTTGTACCGCAAGGTCCGCGGCATCTCCAAATTGTTTAATGCCCTGATTGTAATTACCTTCTGCAATTTCATCTTCCGCTTTCTGTAAAAGGCTTTCCACATATTCAGTGCCACCCAGACGATTCACTTCCGCCCCCTTCTCACGGGAGATGCGTCCATCCTGATCCGCCATCCAGGAACTGATTTCAGAAGAATGAATAATCAAAACTTTACGGATGGTTCCTTTGTCGTTTTTTCCAACTTCAATTTCAATACTGTCATCGTTTTCCGACAGAATGACCCCTTCAATGCGGTCACCGTTTTTTAATTCAACCAAGTCCGCCACTGCCCATGACGAGACCACACAAGCCACGGCAGAGAAAAATATTGCGCTTATTTTCATAACTACTCCGAATAAGGGTTTCAAAAATTAGACCCCAAAATGATAGGAAATACCAGCGGTAAATCCTCAAAATGGATGAAAAAATTGCAAAAAGAAACGGGGGTGTTTCCACCCCCGTAAGCTCGATGTGAATCCTTTACAGAATCTTAACGTTCATCATCGTCCGTTTCGAATTCGTAATCGTCCTCATCTTCATCATCGGGAAACTCTTCGTCTTCCTCGTCTTCCTCTTCTTCGTCATCCTCTACATCGAGGTCTTCGGGAGGAATTTCGTCGTCTTCTTCGATAATGCGTTCCGCTTCGGCATCAAAGTCCAGGAGCTCATCAATGTCTTCAATATCCTCAAAGTCGGCATCATGGCGGTCATCCTCGTCTTCGGCATCAAATTCATCCGGATCATCCAGATAACTGCTGGCCGAACGGGGCGCCAATACTTCTTCGTCTTCGTACTCTTCGTCTACGAAAGGATTGAAGGGATCGTCTTCATCCTCCTCATCCAGATCATCATCATCATAATAATCTTCGTAGTCATCGTACAAATCATCGTCATCGTCGTCCATATAGTTGTAAAGGTTCATCGGTTTTTCCTGTGTCCAGTGTTACGCTTTAAAATGTGTATGATTGCACATGCCATTCTTTGCGAAATTGTCCATAGAAAAAATTGTTCTTTTTTGTTCTACTTTTCCCGCTTGGCTTTTTCTCAGGAAATCTTATCTTAGATTCTAACACATTATGAGCTACTCCCTCCCCCAAAGAAACCGTCGAAATCGTTCGTCCATTGCAAACCGCGGTTTGCAGCGCGAAACACGTTTACACCCTGATCAATTGATTTATCCTATGTTCCTCTGCGAAGGAAGCGGAGAAAAGCAGGCGATTAAAACCCTCCCCGGCCAATTCCGCTGGTCTCCGGACCGCATAGTGGAAATCTGCGCGGAAAACCTGAAAAAGGGAATTCGCACCATAAACCTTTTTGGCGCGACATCTCAGAAATCTCCTCAGGGAGAAGGCGCTTTAGACCCCGACGGACTGGTCCCGACCGCTGTTCGGCTGCTGAAACAGAACCTGCCCGCCCTGAATATTCAAACCGATTTGGCCCTCGACCCCTATACCACCCATGGACATGACGGCATCATTCACAATGGTCGGGTGGACAACGATGCCACCGTGGAGATTCTGCAACGCATGGCCCTGATTCATGCCGGTGCCGGTGTGGATTGGGTGGCCCCCTCCGATATGATGGACGGACGGGTGGGCGCGATCCGCCATTTTCTGGACTTAAACGGCTTCAGCACGGTCAATATCCTCTCTTATACCGCCAAATATGCCTCTTGCTTCTACGGCCCCTTCCGGGGAGCTCTGGAAACCGCTCCGCTTACAGAGCTCAAAGACAAAAAGACCTACCAAATGGATCCCGCCAACCGCCGCGAAGCCTTTCGGGAAGCCCGTCAGGACACCGCGGAAGGCGCGGATGCCATTATGGTCAAACCCGCGAGTCACTATCTGGATGTGATCCTGGCTTTGAAACAGAATTTTGACCTGCCGGTGGCCGCCTATCAGGTTTCCGGCGAATACGCCATGATACACGCCGGCGCCCAGAAAGGGTGGATCGACCTGCCCGCCGCCATGGAAGAAAGCCTCCTCTGCATTCGCCGGGCGGGCGCGGATATGATTTTAACTTACTTTGCACCCGAAATGGCCGAAAGGCTTAACCAAGGAATTTCCCATGATTAAAAACGACACCTGGATCGCCGAAGCCGCCCAAGCGGGCATGATCACTCCTTTTGAAAACGCCCTGGTCTCCCAAGTGGAGAACCGGAAAGTTCTGTCCTACGGATTAAGCAGTTACGGATATGACATTCGCCTCTCCCCCAAAGACTTCAGGATTTTCCGGCATATCCCGGGCACCGTGATTGACCCCAAAGACTTCAACCCCGCCAATTTGGAGTCGGTCCCCTTGCATGAAGATGTCCACGGAAAATATTTTATCCTGCCCGCACACTCCTACGGACTCGGAGTCGCCCTGGAATCCTTAAAAGTTCCCGACTACATCTCTGTGCTCTGTATCGGAAAAAGCACCTACGCCCGGGTGGGTTGCATCGCCAACCTGACGCCGGCCGAAGCCGGCTGGGAAGGTCACTTGACCCTCGAGTTCAGTAACGCCTCCCACGCCGATTGCCGGATTTACGCCAATGAAGGAATCGTGCAGTTGCTCTTTTTTGAAGGCCACCCCTGTGAAACCTCCTATGCCCACCGCAAAGGAAAATATCAGCACCAACAACAGGAAGTAACTCTTCCCCGGGTGTAAGCCGGAACGAACGTTGAACATTCAACATCGAACGCAAAACCAAACCGCTACTCTTCCTTCCATGTTCGGCGTTCAACGTTGGACGTTCGATGTTCGCCCCCAGAAAAATATCCGTTCTTTCTTCCCCGGATGTAAGCCGGAACGAACGTTGAACATTCAACATTGAACGTCCAACCTTAAACGCAAAGCCACCACCTCTTCAATATTCGATGTTCAATGTTGGATGTTCGATGTTCGCCCCCTATAAAAAATGTCCGATCTTCCCACCCTCCCCGCCCTTCTCCAGCGCACCGCCGATCTTCTCCGTCTCTCAGGTGCCAATGAATTTAAAGCCGGTGCCTGGGACAAGGCCGCCGCTTTGGTGGAGCAGGAAGGAGAAGCCCTGCGTTCCCGTGACTCGGAAAAAGCCCTGCAAGAACTTCCGGGCATCGGAAAATCTTTGGCATCCGAACTCCACCATTATTTAACCAAAGGAACCCTTCCCCAATTGGAAGCACTGGAAGAAAGCCTGCCCGAGGGACTCATTCAGTGGCTGAACCTTTCCGGTCTCGGTCCCAAACGGGCCGCAAAAATCCATCAGGCTTTGGACATCTCCACTTTGGACGAATTAAAAGTCGCGCTGGAGGACGGACGGGTAGAAGCTTTAAGCGGTTTCGGCAAAAAGTCCGCCAAGAAAATTTTAAACACCCTCACCTGGATGGAAGGCAGCGAAGACCGCTGTTTGCAAAGCGAAGCTCTGGCGATCGCAACCCAGGTTGAAGAGTGGTTGCGGGGATGTGAGCAGCCTTTTCAGGCAATTAGGGCGGGGAGTTTACGGCGCAGCCGTGAAACCATCGGTGATCTGGATTTTCTGGCAACCGTAGACGGCGACGCCAAAGCTCTGCATGACCGCTTTTGCGAAGCGCCTGACGTGGTGGAAATACTTTCCAGGGGAGACACCAAATCTTCTGTGCGGGTCAAACAGGGCCGTCAACTGGATTTACGCACGGTGGAAAAAGACGAGTTCCCGGCCGCCCTGATCTATTTCACCGGCAGCAAAGAACACAATGTCTTCCTGAGAAGCCGGGCGCGCGAGAAAGGTCTTACTTTAAACGAATACGGATTGTATCCCCTGGTGGACGGAGAAGCGGACAGGGCGCATCCGGTCAAAGCTGAAACCGAAACCGAACTCTACAAAAAATTAGATCTCCCCTTTACCCCTCCTGAATTACGGGAGCAGGTTTACCAATCCTGGATTGAAGAAAACACCCTTCCCGAATTGGTTGAAGCGAAAGACCTGAAAGGCGTTCTCCATGCCCACAGCACCTGGAGTGACGGAAAAAACACGTTAGCGGAAATGGCCGAAGCCTGCATGAAATTGGGATACAGCTATTTGGGAATCACCGACCACTCACAAAGTGCATTTTATGCGGGCGGACTGAAACCCAAACAGGTGGAGGCCCAATGGAAAGAAATTGAGCAGCTCAACCAGCACTTCCGTGACAGTGGCAAAGACTTTGTTCTGTTCAAAGGCATCGAAAGCGATATCCGCGCGGACGGTTCACTGGATTATGACGACGAAGTCCTGGCGGGTTTTGATTTTGTCATTGCCAGCATTCACGGTCAAATGGATATGGACGCGGAGGCCATGCAGGCCCGGGTCGAAAAAGCTCTTTGCCATCCCGCCTGCACCATTCTCGGACATCCTACCGCCCGGTTATTGTTGCAACGCCCGGGCGTCAAACTGGACATGGAAAAGGTTATTCGTTTAGCCGCAGAGCAGAATGTCGCCATCGAAATCAATGCCGCCCCTCCCCGTTTAGAGCTGGATTGGCGTTTAGGAAAACTCGCCCGGGAGGTCGGACTCACCACCGCGATTTGTCCGGACGCCCATGCGGTGGATCAAATCGACCGCATCACCGAATTCGGGATTCCCATGGCAAGAAAAGCCGGCTTTCACGCCGGTGCGGTCCTCAACTGCAGATCAAAGGAACAACTGTTCGACCGCGGCTAGAGCATTTTAAGAAATCATATAGCCACAAAAAGCACAAAAAAACGCCTCCCC
>CAKZLZ010000230.1 GCA_937127435.1 uncultured Verrucomicrobiota bacterium
AGTGCAGCGTCCGCATCCTTACCTGTAATGTCTTTATCAATAAGATCAAGTAAGAACAAGTGGTTATCAGTACCGCCTGACACGATGTTGTAACCGCGCTCTTGCATTACAGACACCATAGCTTTGGCATTTGCTACTACTTGCTGTTGATACACTTTGAATTCAGGCTGAAGTGCTTCTTTGAACGCAACCGCTTTCGCTGCAATCACATGGCATAATGGGCCACCTTGATTACCAGGGAAAACCGAGCTGTTAAGCTTCTTATAGATATCTTCATCGCCACACGCCGACAGGATAAGACCACTGCGCGGTCCCGCTAAGGTTTTGTGCGTAGTAGTAGTCACCACATGTGCATGTGGTAGCGGGTTAGGATAAACACCCGCGGCTACTAGACCTGCAACGTGTGCCATATCAACAAGAAGATATGCACCCACACTGTCAGCAATTTCACGGAACTTAGCCCAATCAACAATACCTGAATAAGCAGAGAAACCACCGATGATCATTTTTGGCTTGTGTTCTTTTGCCAATGCTTCTACTTGCGCGTAATCAATTTCGCCAGTTTCTTTGTTAAGACCATATTGAATAGCATTGTAGGTTTTACCAGAGAAGTTAACGTGAGAACCATGCGTTAAGTGACCACCTTCAGAAAGGCTCATACCCAATACGGTATCGCCAGCATTTAACAATGCCATGAATACAGCTGAGTTTGCTTGAGAACCAGCGTGTGGTTGCACGTTAGCATAATCTGCACCAAACAACTCTTTAGCGCGATCGATAGCCAGCTGTTCTACCACGTCTACATGTTCACAACCACCGTAATAACGCTTGCCCGGATAACCTTCTGCATATTTATTGGTCAACTGTGAACCCTGCGCTTCCATCACGCGTGGACTACAATAGTTTTCAGAGGCAATCAGTTCAATATGATGTTCCTGACGGGTAGTTTCTTTGGCCATGGCATCGGCCAGCGATACGCCGTCGACCACTTGGTCGTGCACTTCGCGCCAGTGCGCCTCCGCGGCGGGGTGGGGCGCTTCGCGGCAGAGAATGGTCAGGGCCCGGCTGAGCGGCACGCTGGCGGCCAGCAGGCTGGCCAGGGAGCGGGTGAAATCCTCCAAATCTGAAAAGGAAATCTTTTTTTTGCCCCGCTTCCGTGGGCGGAGTTTGGGTGTCTCCTTTTTTCCGGCGTTGTCACTTTCCGTGAGTTGGATCGGAATCAGGCCGCGGGTCTCCAGGGCGGTCAGGGCTTCCCGGCGTCCACCCGCCTCCAGCCGTCCCCCGGATTGAGAGCCGTCCGCCGCCACCGCTTTGTAAGTAAACTGCGGCATGGTTTAGTTTCCTCCGTCCTCGTTTTTGGAGACCCGCAGGACTTCATCGGGAGTGGTGATCCCTTCGCGCACCAGGCGCCATCCGTCTTCCAGCAGACTGGTCATACCCTCTTTGCGCGCAACTTCACGAATTTCTCCGCTGGAGGCACTGTCGAGGAGCATGCGGCGCAGGGGCGGGGTCATGGGCATCATTTCAAATACCGCGCGGCGTCCGGAAAATCCGGTGTTGCGGCAGGCGCGGCAGCCCGACCCTTTATAAAAGACGGCGTCCCGGAGGGCCGGGTGCCGGTCCCTCAGGCCCTGGGCCCGGGAGGAGTCGTCGATTTGTTTACATTCGGGACAGAGCATACGCACCAGCCGCTGGGCGAGCACGGCCTCGAGTGAGGAGGCGACCAGATAAGGTTCGATGCCCATATCCACCATGCGGGTCAGCGCGCCGGGTGCATCGTTGGTGTGGAGGGTGGAAAACACCAAGTGGCCGGTGAGGGAGGCCTGTACCGCTATCTGCGCGGTTTCGCGGTCGCGGATTTCACCGATGAGGACCACGTCCGGGTCGTGGCGGAGTACGGAGCGTAATCCGCGTCCGAAAGTGAGGCCCGCCTGTTCGGAGACCTGAATCTGGTTAATGCCTTTGAGCTGGTATTCCACCGGATCCTCGATGGTGATGATTTTGCGCACGGTTTCATTGATTTCGTTCAGGGCGCTGTAGAGGGTGGTGGTTTTGCCGCTGCCGGTGGGGCCGGTGACCAGCATGATGCCGTGGGGCTGGGCCAGCACAGATTCGAAGCGTCTGCGGTCGGGTTCCGCCATCCCCAGGTCGGCCAGACCCATAAGACCTGCGTCCTGACGCAGCAGCCGCATGACCACCGCTTCGCCGTGTACCATGGGGATAATAGACACGCGCACATCCACTTCGCCGCCCGAGACCCGGATTTTGATGCGGCCGTCCTGGGGTACCCGTTTTTCGGCGATGTTGAGCGAACTGAGGATTTTGACGCGGGAGACGATGGCGGGCTGGAAGCGTTTAATTTGTCCCGGCACCGGCACCGCCTGGAGCAGGCCGTCGATCCGGTAGCGGATGACCAGTTCGTCATCGAAAGGTTCGATATGAACGTCGGTGGCCCGCAGGGAGATGGCATCGGCCAGCAACTGGTTGACAAAACGGATGATGGAGGCGTCCTCGGCGGCCTTGTCGAGATCGGCCTCGCCGTTGCGGTCCTCTTCAACCACCTGGAAGGCATCCTCTTCTTCCAGAGAGTGGATGGTATCCGCGCCCACCCCCAGATGGCGTTTGATTTCACGCAGCACCGCGTCGCGGGGGGCGAGCACGGGACGGAGGTCGCGGCCGGTGAGGGTGCGCAGGCTGTCGAGACCGGGAGAGGCGAAGAGGCGGCTGACGGCGATGCGGATGGCCGGGCCGTCGGTATTCAGGGGAAGAAGTTCTTCGCGGAGCAGCACCCTTGCGGGGAAGAGATCCAGTAGTTGGGGGTCCGGTTCCGCCTCGTCCAGGGAGGTAAATTCCAATCCGTATTCGCCGGCCAGCCAGCGGAGGGCTGCTTCCTCGGTCGCATTTTCAGCTCCGCCTTCATTTTGGAGTGCAAAGTTACGGGCATCGGATTCGGTGAGTTGTTTGGCCTGCACCATGGCGGCGAGGGTTTTGCCGAATGCGGCTTCTTGTAAGGGTTCCATCTTCATAAGGGAATATTGAGCGCTTTGCGTGTTAAACCCGGATTGGCCGCTATGTGCAGAATTGTTAAGGAATGGTAAAAGCGGGTGGTCCAACCAGGTTTTGCAAAAACAAAGCGTGAAAACGCTTGCCAAAGAGCGGGAAAGTCACTAGTTGCACACGTCCGCATTGCATGATTTCGTTGAAAAGCGTGATTTTGCAGGTGGAAAACCATGAAGCTCTCTGAAGTCTGGTACGTCAGTAGAGCCAAGCATGAGAATGATAGCAAAACGAAGAAGCCCAGAAGATCACAGCGGATGTCCCGTTGGCTGACTTCTTCGGATACGCGATATTTCACGTCCAGCACGTGGAATGGAGCGAACCAGTCAGGAAACCGGTTGAAATGATCGGTTTTCAAAAAGTTTTAACGAACTTTAAACTATACTGAGGAACATTATGAACGGACAAAAAATTCGTATTAAGCTGAAAGCTTACGATTCCCGTGTACTCGACCAGTCTTCCGGAGACATTGTTGAGACCGCGAAACGTACCGGCGCCCGGGTTGCGGGACCGATTCCGATGCCGACCCGCATCGAACGGTTCACCGTAAACAAAGGCCCGCACGTGGATAAAAAATCCATGGAACAGTTCGAGATCCGCACCCACAAGCGCATGCTCGATATCATCGACCCTACCGCCAAGACTGTAGATGAGCTGAAAAAGCTGAATCTGCCTGCCGGCGTGGACATCACCATTAAGATTTAAGGAGATTTCCATGACAGCAATTATTGGCCGTAAAATCGGTATGACCCAAATTTTTGATGAATCCGGACGTCAGATCCCGGTAACCGTTATTGAAGCCGGCCCTTGCCCGGTGGTTCAGCGTAAAACCGTTGAATCTGACGGATACGATGCGATCCAGCTCGGATTCACCGAACAGAAACCCCAGCGCCTGTCTAAAGCTGCCCGTACCCGCTTCGAAAAAGCCGGTGTGAAAGCTCAGCGGGTGTTGCGCGAGTTCCGTTGCGAAGCGGGAAGCGAACTGAAAGCCGGCGACGAAGTAAACGCCGCTGCTTTTAAAGATGTCACCCACGTGGATATCACCGGTACGACCAAGGGTCGCGGTTTCCAGGGTGTTGTTAAACGTCACAACTTTGGTGGTGGCCGCGCAAGTCACGGCGGTAAATCCGTTCTGCGTCGCGGTGGTTCCATCGGAATGTGTACTTTCCCCGGTCGCGTATTCAAAAACACCAAGATGCCCGGTCAAATGGGTAACGTGCGTGTGACCACTCAGAATTTAAAAATCGTGCAGGTGCGCGAAGAAGACAATGCCATTTTGGTGAAGGGATCAGTTCCCGGACCCAACGGTTCCGTCGTTCTCGTGCGCAAAGCCCTCAAGAAAGGCTAAGGAATAAGACATGAGCAAACTTCCCATTATTAATCTTCAAGGCAAAGCCGCCGGCGAATATGATATCGCTGATGAGCTGTTGACCTATGACAAAGGCCTTCAGGCCTTACAGGACGCTGTGGTTCGCCATCGTGCGAATTGCCGTCAAGGCTCCGCTTCCACACTGGGTAAAGGTGAGGTCGCCGGCAGTAATCGTAAACTCTGGAAACAGAAAGGTACCGGCCGCGCCCGTACCGGTCTGCGTCAATCTCCGGTCTGGCGTGGTGGTGGTGTGGTTTTCGGACCGAAACCCCGCGACTACAGCAAGAGTCAGAACAAGCAGGAAGCCCGTTTGGCTTTCCGTCGTGCCGTCAGCGAAAAAATCGCCAGCGGACAGATCAAAGTGGTTGAGGAGCTGTCAATCGACGCGCCCAAAACCAAAGCGTTTGCAGCATTAATGAGCAATCTCGACGTCACCGCGCCGGCATTGTTTGTGACCCTGGAAAACGTCAGCGATCTGCAACAGGCTGCTAAAAACCTTCCACGGGTTGAACTCAGTTCTGTCGCGAATATTCATACCTATCAGATCCTTCGTTATCCGACGATTGTGATCACCCGCGATGCAATGTCCTCTCTGGAAGAGCGACTGCAGAAAGCCAAAGGAGGCAAGGCATGAAGCCAGCACATCAAATTATTGACACCATTCTCCTGACCGAGAAAGGAACCGCCATGATGGAAGGCCTGAACCAGTATGTGTTCAAGTGCCACCCTGACGCGAACAAGCAGGAAATTAAAACTGCAGTGCAGACCCTGTTCAAGGTAGACGTGGTAAACGTCCGTACCATGAACCGCAAGGGCAAGAAGAAACGCGAACGCCGCCCGAACTATGGTTTGACCGCCGCATGGAAACGTGCAGTGGTGACTTTGGCCGACGGCAATACTATCGACCTTACCTAAGAGAAATCACATGGCTTTAAAATCACGTAAACCAACAACTCCCAGTAACCGTAACACGGTTCTGAGTGACTTCGAAGGTCTGGACAAGGTTCGCCCCGAGCGTTCCCTGACTGCACCGTTGAAATCCAAAGCTGGACGTAACTCCGCCGGACGTATTACCGTACGTCACCGCGGAGGCGGACACAAACGGACTTACCGTAAAATTGACTTCAAACGCAACAAGCACGGCATCCCCGGCAAAGTTGCCACTTTGGAGTATGATCCCAACCGCACGTCCAACATCGCGCTTATTTTCTACGCCGATGGTGAAAAACGCTACATCATCGCTCCGGCGGGATTGAAGCAGGGCGACAAAGTTCAGTCCGGTCCCGGATCTGAACACAAAGTGGGTAACAGTATGCCTTTGGCCGAAATCCCATTGTCCACGGTGATCCACAATATCGAATTGATGCCCGGAAAGGGCGGACAGATTGTCCGTTCCGCAGGCAACGGTGCGGTGTTGATGTCTAAAGACAGCACCTATGCCACAGTGAAGTTGCCTTCCGGCGAACTGCGCTTGATTCATTTGACTTGCGTGGCCACCATTGGCCGCGTTGGCAACAGCGAGCATGGCTCACGTAACCTGGGTAAAGCCGGTCGTAAACGCTGGATGGGTATCCGTCCTACCGTTCGCGGTGTGGCGATGAACCCGGTGGACCATCCCATGGGTGGTGGCGAAGGCCGCACATCCGGTGGTGGACATCCTGTTTCACCCTGGGGTGTTATTACCCGCGGTAAGAAAACCCGCAAACGTAGTAAGACCACCAGTAGCCGCATTGTCAAACGGAGGAAATAATTATGTCACGTTCTATTAAAAAAGGTCCGTTTGTTGAAGAAAAGCTTTTCCAGAAAGTGGAAAAGATGAACGCAGGCGGCCGTAAACAGGCGATCAAAACCTGGTCGCGTAAATCCATGATTCTTCCTGAATTCGTGGGACACACCTTTGCTGTGCATAACGGCAAAGTTCATATCAATGTTTTCGTCACCGAAAACATGGTTGGACACAAACTGGGTGAGTTTGCACAAACACGTGCATTCAAATCCCACGGCATCTCTGCCAAATAATTATCATCTCAATCCCGCTTATGGCGGGAAGAAAGGTTCAGCCCCGCTTCGGCGGGGCTTTTTTTGTGCCTGCGCTTAAACACAATCCTCACACATGCCGGTTTGCGGTTCGGGGTTTTATGTCTAAGCTTTCCGGCCATGATGGATCTATTTTTAATCGATGGTATCAGTCCTTTTTTTAAAGGCTACCGTGAAGGCAAGCGCATCAACTGGTCAAAAATTCCGTTTGAACATCTCGAAAAAGATGGGCAGGCGGATGTGGAACGTTTAGATCAGATAACCGTCGATTTTGCCCGCTTTTGTGACCGGGCGGTAGAAATGGGGTACACCGCCATTACTTTGGATGACTTGGCGCACATGTTGCCTCATCCGGATTATGAAGAATCTGTGAATCAGAAGATCCGGGTGTATGCACAATACTATCAGCAGTGGATCGAATGTGCACGGACCCGGGGATTTAAAGTGTATATCACCACGGACTTTTTGTTTACCACTCCGGCTTCAGAACAAAAAATGGGGCGCCGCTATGCGGATAAAGTTCGCTGGTTTCGAAAGCACTTGAAGCGGTTTTATAAACTGTATCCGGATGTGGCAGGGATCATTCTGCGAATTGGAGAAGTGGACGGAAAAGATGTGGAAGGCGATTTTAAGAGCCAACTGTTGGTGCGGACTTCGGCCCAGGCCCGAAAATTGTTACGGGAAATTTTGCCGGAATGTGAATCGGCAGGACGCTACTTGATTTTCCGTTTGTGGAGTGTGGGGGCGTATCCGGTCGGGGATCTGATCTGGAACCGGACGACGCTTAAAAAAATCTTCGATCCTTTTGACAGTCCGAATCTTATTCTTTCCATTAAACACGGGGAATCTGATTTCTTCCGGCATCTGCCCCTAAATAAGCAGTTCACCCGCACACCGCACAAGAAGATTGTAGAACTACAGGCGCGTCGGGAATACGAAGGCTGCGGAGAGTACCCTTCCTATATCGGAAATGATGTAGAGGAGATTAAAGGCTATCTGCAGGGGATTCAGGGCTTGGTCGGCATGTCCGTTTGGTGTCAGACAGGTGGCTGGACCCGCTTCGGAAAATTGACCTTCATGGAGAACTCCTCCGTGTGGAATGAAATCAATACCTGGGTCTGCATCCGCATTTTTAAGTATCAGGAATCTGCCCCTCAAGCGTTGCGGGCATACGCGGAACAGTATTTGAAGCCGGAGCAGGGGGACGCACTTGTTGAGATGATGAACGCATCAGATCAAGCGGTGAAGACCTTGCTGTATATTGATGATTACGCCGCCCGCAAATTGTATTTCCGGCGGGTCCGTCTGCCTTCAACTTTGAGTGTGTATTGGGACCGGATTTTAATACTCCATCCCATCCGGAAAGTTTTAAAGTGCTTGGTGGATAATGGCAGTGCCAAAGTGGATCAGGGTCAGGAGGCTTTGCATGTGGTGGATGAGCTGCGACGTATTGCGCGGTTCAATGGCTTGCCGGAGGATGGGTTGGACCTGATGTACCATAGTTTTGAAATATTGGCAGAGGCACGGAAGTATTATTTTTTGCCTTATTCCGAGGAGCATGTCCGGTATTTAAAAGAGTTGATCGAGGACTACAAATCCCGGTATCCGGTTCGCTATTCTGTACGGCTGGAGTTGACCCCTTTCACGGTAAACTCAAAAACCTTGCGGAGATTTTTACAGGTGCTTTTACGGGAGAAGCGCGGGTACCGCACCTTCGATCACATTTTCACGATCCGTTTCTTATCGGTCCTGTTTCCTTTGCTTCGGAAAATGGGCAAAGGGGTGGTGCCTGAATTTATGCACAAGCAGGCAATGGGATTGGAAGCGGTATTTAAGTAGGGGTAGCTCCATCGTCCCGATGGTAAAGAAAAGTTTAGGTTTACCGCGGGGGCCGCGGAACTACCGGTCTACGACTCTTGCAAGAGTTCAGAGACTTCACGAACGGGGTTGGCCGCCAAACGTTTTCCGCGTCTGGCTGGAGTTGTGGTTCTATTAGATTTGGGGATGACCCATTCGACCAGTTCCATGCGGCCATCAAAGTGTTCCACCAATGCGGTGCAGCTCTCCACCCAGTCTCCGGTATTATAATATTCAATCCCTTCAATGACTTTGATGTCTGCACGGTGGATATGTCCGCACACTACCCCGTCCACTTTCCGTTTCTTCCCTTCTTCCGCGATGGCGTGTTCATAGTTGTCAATGAACTGCATGGCGTTCTTTACTTTCTGCTTCAGGTAGTTGGAAATCGACCAGTAGGGCATGCCCAGTTTTTCCCGGAAGAAGTTCACCCAACGGTTCAATAAAATTGAGGCTTCGTATGCGCCACTACCCAAAATGGCCAACCATTTTGCGTGGGTGACAATGCTGTCAAATTCGTCCCCGTGCATAATTAATAAGCGGCGCCCATCGGCGGTGAGGTGTTCGCAGGAACGGTGAACTTCTATTTCACCCATTTTTAAACCGATGTGGTCGCGTGCGAACTGGTCGTGGTTTCCGGGAATATAGGAGACCTTCGTTCCCTTGCGGGCCTGACGCAGAATTTTTTGAATCACATCGTTATGCAACTGATCCCAATACCAGTTTTTTTTCAGGCGCCAGCCGTCAATCATGTCGCCGACCAAATAGAGGTACTCACATTGGTGATGTTTAAAAAAGTCCAGCAGGCAATCCGGTCGGCTGGATTTTGTGCCTAAATGCAGATCGGAAATCCAAACGGAACGGTAGGAGCAGGCGGGTTGGTTTTTCAATTTTTGAATCATGGGAGGGGTGACTCCGAAGGCGGGAGTTGATTGCGGTGAAAATTCCAAAAGGTATCAAAGGCTTTTTCCTGGGTGTGTGCCTCCGCAAACAAACGCGCTTGTTTTTTCTGTGCCGCAAATTTCCCGGGGTTATTTAAAAGGTTGGAAACAGATTGTTGAAGGGTTTCGTGGTTCATCGGGTCCAGAACTTCTCCAGTGATATCCGGCTGCATGGCGAAGCGGGTGCCCCCTTTGGCGGAGACGATCACCGGCAGGCCGGAGGCCTGGGCTTCCATTAGCACCACACCGAAGGTGTCTGTTTCACTGGGGAAGAGAAATAGATCGCAGGAGGCATAAATGCGATGCAGGGCTTCGCCGGTTTGTTTGCCGGTAAACACCACCGGGAACCCGGATAATTTTGATTTCATGGTTTCCAGATACGGTCCGTCACCCACCACCACGAGTTGGGTGTCCTGCCGGTGCTGACACAATTGCTGAAAGCAGTAGACCAGGCAGTCGAGATTTTTCTCTTCGGAGATGCGTCCCACGTAGAGTAATTTTTGCGGGCGTTCCGGGTCCCATTTTTTCCTCAGTTCCTGGTCACGGAATTGGGGATGAAAGAGGTGACTTTTGACTCCCCGTCCCACCACGGAAAGTTTGTTCCGGTCAAATCCATGTTCGGCAAGATCTTCAAGGGTGGCGCGGGAAGGGCAAGCCACCTGATCCATTTGTCCGTAAAACCAACGCATGAATTTCCAGGATCCGTCTTCGACACCCGGGTCTCCGGAAAGTTTTACTGCGTAGCGGGGGAAGTCGGTGTGATAGGTTCCCGACACTGGCAGTCCCAGACTTCTGGCGATCAACAGTCCGATCATGCCCATGGGACCGGGGGTGGAAATATGAATCATATCAAATCCGGCTTCGGTGATGTAGGCCATGACTTCGGCCACACAGGGCACATGCAGATTCATGCCTGCATAGTTTTTTAATTGCAGGGTTCCCATGGGTTGAAATTCCACTGCGCCCGGCAGGTTTCCTTTGCCGGCGGTGTGAACGGTTAAGTCCAATCCCCGGTCTGTCGCCTGATGTACCCAATTGCTGATGGTGACCGCGACTCCGCTGAGGTGTTCCGGGGCATCCACGAACAGGGCCACCCGGGGTTCTCCGGGACGGGAGGGTTTCCGGGGGGGGATGTGAGTGGGTTCCGAGCGGGTAAAAGGTTGATAAGCCACAGAAAACCGGGTGCATAAATCAAACATTAGCGGATAGAGTTCCAATCGCGGTTGTTCGGATTGAAATCCCCGCAGCGGTTTGACAATACGATGCCAGTTGACCATGTCGCGAACGCGCCAGCCTTTGGCGGCACGGATATTATCAATTACCTGTGGGAGATGCTGGGTTTGGATACTCATGTTGCAGCCTTTTGTAGATTCACAATAAGCCATATCCTATAGGTGGTTGGTTAGCACAGCGTCAGAGAGGGTTTATAAAGTGGTCAGGGAATTGTTAGGGTTTGGCTATGGTGGATCGGGTATCGGTATCGCAATCGAATATTGCGTTCAGTCTTTGAAAGGCGTTGCGGTGAGAGCCGCCACTTTCAGGGCTCATCTGTGTGGTATGCGAAAACCCAGCCCTTGCGGACTGGGCTTTGGAGAGCCGCCGCCTTCGGGGCTAAGCCATCGGTATCGTCATCGAATATTGCGTTCATTTTTTGAAAGACGCAGTGGTGAGTGGTACTCACTTCGGGGCTGGAAGAGGTGCGAAACTCCTTCAGAGATGAATTCTTGTTACGGCATTTTCCGAGGGCGTTGCCCTCGGCTACGGTGTGACATCCCCTTTGGGGTTTTGTCGGCTTTTCAGGTTATCGGTTAAAGGCCCAGGGTATCCCGAATGCGTTCGCGCTGATCGCAGAGGGATGCGAGTTCACGGTTCCACCAGGCGGCATTGCCAAACTCCGGATCCCGTTGACGGGCGCTGTCGGCCTGTTGCTGTGCGCACCAGGCGGAAAAATGGATGAAGCGCATGGCGCGGAGAGGCTCCACCCAACGCAGGCTGTCGTAATCAAATTCACGGAGTTGACGGTATCCGTGGAGAAGGTGTTGAAGTTCGCGGGGACAGTTTTTAACCACATCCGGAAGTAACATCCAAATATCCTGAACGGGCGGACCAAAAGCCATGTCGTCGAAGTCGATGAGGAAAATACCTTTGGTGTCGGGCCGCCGCATCAGATTGGCGCTGTGCATGTCCCCATGTATGCGGGTATAAACCGATTCGTCAAACAAGGGAGAGATCGCGTCGAGAAGTTCTGCGGCCGCATCTTCATAGCGGTCACAAAAATCCGGGTCGGTCGATTCCACATGATCGAGAATAAAATCCAGATGTACCTGACTGGCTTCTTCGGGGTGCCAGATGAGACGGTTTTCGGGAACGGTTTCGTCACCGGCCAAATGTACCCGGGCAAGGGTGCGCCCCAGTTGCTGCCAACCGGCATCATCGAGATCTTCAAAAGGGCGGCCGCGTCGTCTGGGGTAGATGGCGCACCAAAGATCTTTGGATTCTTCGAAAAGGCTGTCACCATTTGTGTCGAGGAGGGGAGCCACCACCGGCACATCGGCATCCTGAAGATCAAACACAAATTCATGTTCTTCATCGAGGGCGTCGAGGCTCCAGCGCCCGGGACGGTAGAATTTTACTACCACGGCCTGGCCGTTTTCGAGCAGAACTTCATAGACGCGATTGATGTAGCTGGTGAGAGGGCGGCACACCGGTTCTGCACGGACATTCAATGTGCGCTCCACCAGATCCATCACCCGGTCGGGGGAGAGGGCCTCAAAAGTGGAGATGCTGGGATTACTCATGGTGTGTAAGGAGGGGAGCTCTCACAGGGGCACAGAGGCACGGGAAAGGGCGGATGGCATTGTGATTCATGATCTGTTCATCTCCGTACCCCGTGTCCCCGTGTGGAAAATCATAGCAAATGCTCGGGAAGACTTTCCGTTACCGGAGAAGGAGCCGGAACCGGCTCGGGGGAAGGGGCAGGTGTTGGCACAGAGGCCGGAGTGGCGGGAGCCTTTGCCGGGGCAGTTTGGCCTGAGGTTTCAGGAAGGATGAGTTCAAGATCCATCCCCAATTCCTGCAACACGGCGAGCAGGGTGTTTAGTCGAACGCCGGGATTTCCGTGTTCGAGGTCAAACATCGCGGTTTTTCCGATGCCGGCCAGATCGGCGAGTTCCTTTTGACTTAAATTCCGGGTTTTCCGGGCTTCACGAATGGGGTCACAAAGATCTGAAGGAGAAAAGCTCATAGGGGATAGCTGTCAGAAAATTCAGGGAAGTCAATTTTATCCCAAGTTCCGTATCGCATGACGCAGAATATCCCCGAAAAAAGGGGGTGGATATCGTAAATAAACGTTTTAGCGGGAATGGCCTATTTAAAGCTTCATTGATGAATTGCAACTGTTCTGTTTTTCGGACTATGGTTGTGGCTTAAAATAGTGATTTGCATAAAAAAACAAAACGACTGAACCAGGGTGTAGACTCTTCTAGGTTCATACCGGATGATTCCATCCATTCATAATTTCCGAGTATGTATCCATTTAAAATTAACTGAGGTCAGAAATGAAAGAAGTCATTGGAACCATCGACCATAGAATTCTCCTGAATTTCCGTATTGCCCCTGAAGTCATGACTGCTGAATTGCCACCTGAGTTTCAGCCGAAGCTGGTCAATGGTTATGCTATCGGTGGAATTTGTCAGGTAAGTCTTTCTCAAATGCGGCCAAAAGGAGTACCGGCACTTGTCACCGCGCGAAGTCACAATGCCGCCCACAGAGTTGCAGTACTTTCATCGCAAGGGGAAGGTGTGTTTGTTTTGCGCAGGGATACGGGCTCCAGGTTAAATGCGTTGACCGGTGGTCGTATCTTTCCGGGTGTATATTCCAAAGCAGATTTTCAGGTTGAAAGTGCTGATGACCGATATGTTGTGAAAATCACTGATGGCAACAATCGTTCTCTGATGCATATCGACGCCACGGTTTCAAACACCCTTCCAAAAGAGTCTGTATTCGAAGATACGAAAGCGGTATCGGATTTCTTTAAGGGTGGAAATGTGGGGTGGTCCAAGCGTAATGGCGGCGGATTTGATGCTATTGAATTGGTGACGCCGGATTGGGACATGAGTCCCATGTTCATTTCAGAGGCGTACTCAGCGTATTTTTCTAATAATGATCTTTTTCCACCTGGAAGTGTCGAGTTTGACAGTGCGATGATCATGCGTAATTTGCAACATAGTTGGGTGACACGTGAGGAACTTTGTGAAATATGTTGTTAGCCATTTCCGCCATCAATCTCTTTGGTCCGGTGCGCTGATCTTTCGAATGGTATGACAGGAAAAATATAGTATGATGCGAAAACAGTATAAGTGGCAACTTCCAAAAGAAATTGAGCAACGGCTTGGAGAAACAAGCTACGGACGTCAACGTGCCATCTTCGAGGCGGATCATCTCTTCATCGTGTTGCATACACCCCCTGTAGATGACGGTTCTGAGAGGGAGTGCGTGCTTTTTTTGCGGACACCGGAGGGCAAGTATTTTTGTAACGGGATTGATAGTGGCGAATTTGCCCTGCGTCGTTTAATCAGTTCTTATGATACACTTTTTGAAAGCTACGATGATCTCTATGACAATAGCAGTTCCGCGACAGATCTGTTTAAACTTATGGAAGTTCTGGCACCGGTAAACCGGGCCGCAACCCATCTGCACCTTGCGCTTCAGTCGGCGCGGAGCCACATTGAGGGAGATACTTTTCTCATTGCCATGCGGGATGAAGCCTATGAGGTTTCACGGAATTTAGAACTGTTGTTTGAAGATGCCAAACGTGCACTGGATCATCGTATTGCAGGAAACACGGAAGCCCAGGCGAGGATGGCGGTCGAGATGGCTTCCGCGCAACATAAACTTAATATACTCGCCGCGGTGACCTTTCCTCTAATGGCGATTGCCACTCTGATGGGGATGAATCTGGTGCATGGTTTTGAACAATTCCCGCCGGTGCTCTTTTGGACGGTTGTTGGCACCGCGACGGTCGTCGGTTTACTGGTAATGGCTTGGGTCACCCGAAGAGAGAAAGGGACGAAAAATTAGAAGATGGATACCGCGCACACCAAAATATGTCCGCTTGGCGATCTCAATACAAAAGGAAGAATATGGAATTTTTACCGATAGAAAAAGATCATATGAGAGTCTATGCCGGATTTTGGAGCCGGTTCGGTGCCGGACTTATAGATGCATTGATTCTTTTACCCTTGTCTTACCTGCTGGTCTGGCTTGAAGGTTTTGACAGAACCATGGCTCTCATCATTACGATTCCATCTTCTATTCTCTTTTCAATGTACAATGTCTACTTCAATGCCCGGTTTGGTGGAAGCTTGGGCAAACTTGCTTTGGGAATCAAAGTCACAAAACCCGATGGATCAAAAATTGGCTGGAGTGAAGCATGGAAACGATCAGCTGTAGACCTTTTCTATGCGGTCCTTTACCTGTTTATCGAGGTTCAGGCTCTCCTCCTTATCAATCCCGACACCTATGCCAATGCAGGTTCACTTTATAAAAGAATCACCCTCCTCCAAGAACACTATCCCTTTTGGTATTCGAGCATGTTATATCCTTTCTATCAAGTTTGGATTTGGAGTGAGGTCTTTGTCGTTCTGTTTAATAAACGGAAACGGGCGATTCATGATTTTATTGCAGGTACGGTTGTCATTCATAAAAAATTCGCTGACCCCAACTGAGTTGAGAGTCCCGTGACAACACCATCTGCTGAAGGGGAAGTGGTTTGAAAACAACCTCATCTCCATCGTACACAACACAAAGGAATAACAAAATATGAGTGTGAAGTTCCCCGAAATTGAAATTCATGGCAAGCAAGTCCACGCAAAGGACTATATTGAAAAAGGCACAGGCGCGGCGGTTTTTGGTGCCTCTTTGGTGGCTGTATTGGGAAGTCTTCTGGGCATTCTCCTCACATACGGTATCGGTTTGATTGTGTTGCTCTTTTATCCGCTATTTACATCTCACATACGAAAAAAAGCGCTGGCCACGATCCATGGCTCCGGGATCGCAGTTACCGAGCAGCAGTTCCCCGAGATTCAAAAATGCATGCTGACATTCAAGGAACGGCTGCAAATCAAGAAGGATATATCAATCTATATCGTGGAGGCCAATGTGCTGAATGCACTTGCTGTGAAATACGGAAAGAAGAACGTGATCCTGCTTACGGACGATCTGATTCACGGCTGTCTGGCATCTGACAATCCTTCTGCGCTTTCATTTGTTATCGGCCACGAGCTGGGTCATATTGCACTTAATCACAACGGTGTCTTTCGTTCATGGATGGCACAGCACCTAAGGAAACTTGGCCGCCTGGATGAATACTCCGCAGACTCTGTCGCAACTGCTCTTGTTCAAGACAAGGCCATTGCCTACACGGGACTGCTTCTTCTGACCGTTGGTTATGCATTGTTACCGTACGTCAATCCCGAGAGTATTGTTCTTCAGGCCCAGGAAGTTGCAAAGAATAAATATTCAAAGAAAGCGGAAACGACGATGACGCATCCTCTTTTGTTGAACAGGTTGCACCGCGTTCTGCAAAAACAGGAGACGGTCTAACCCATCTTATCCGATGGTCCGTACTGTAGCTGTTATTATTTTCTGCAAATGCATTGAAAAACAGAGGACTCAAATGCAGGTTGAGTTTTCTTTGGACCTTGCAGGAAAACTTTATGAAAAGAACCGCCATCTTATTTGCCACGCTGTTTTGCTTTTATTCTACATGGGCTGCGGAACCTGAAGGGAAAGCTGTGAAGCCGAACATCCTGTTTATCTATGTGGATGATCTTGGATACGAGGGGGTGGGCAGTTACGGTGGGTTGGATTTTTCTACCCCGAATATTGACCGGATGGCGAGCGAGGGTGTGCGGTTCTCCCGGACTTATGCCAGTGGCGTGTGTACCCCGTCACGGGTAAGTATGCATACGGGACTTTACAGCACCCGGCACCGTCAAACCGGTGTGCTTCCGGTTCATAAAGGAACAGATAAAATTGTAAACTTTAATAAGATGGCCACCTATGCGCAGTTGATGCGGGCAGCAGGGTATCGCACTGCGGTCACTGGAAAATGGCAATTGGCGACCTTGGAAATTCATCCGGATCATCCCCGCAATGCCGGCTTTGATTCCTGGTGTCTGTGGCAGATTTGGAAAACCAATCCAGAAACCGGAAAAGGGGAGAAGACCACCCGCTATTGGCATCCGACCTTTAATTTGGATGGCAATGTGCGCGAAGACATTGCGGATCGTTTCGGACCGGACGTGTTGGTGGATTACGTGATTCAGAAAATGAAAGAAGCCACAGAAGCCAACGAACCCTTTCTAATCGTGCACAATGAAATGATGCCGCACTTCCCCATGGTAAAGACGCCTGATGATCTGGCGGCGTCTCCTCCACGTCCGGCGGATCTGACGAATATGGTCCACTACATGGACAAACTGGTGCAACGACTTCTGGATGCTGTGGACGAGTTGGGGATCAGCGACCACACCTACGTCATTTTTATGGCCGATAACGGGACAGAGGAAGTATATTTCAAGAATCCGCAGGCCGGACAGGAGGATGAAAAACCCCATACCCGTCATACCACAGCCGGGAGGGTGAACGGGGGGAAACACACCGTGACGGATGCCGGGACGCATGTCCCCATGATTTGGTGGGGGCCGGATGCGATCCCCCAAGGAGCCGTCTGTGATGATTTGGTGGATGTCGTCGATATTTTCCCCACATTTTGCGAGCTGGGTGGCGCGCAGATTCCAGAAACCATCCCGCTTGATGGAAATTCGATTGTGCCGCAAATTCACGGGCAACCCGGCAAATCCCATGCCTTCACCCACGGCGTCTCAAGCGGCAAGAAAGCGGTTTTCGACGGGCAGTGGCGATTGAAAGGGACAGGGGCGCTGGTGGATGCGCGCAATCTGCCTTTGGAGCCACTTGCCGATGAGAGCTTGCCGGAGGCGCAGGCGGCGCGGATACGTCTGCAGGAAATTATGGAATCCCTCCAAGCGCCGGTGGGCCCATAAAAGGTGGGAAGTGAATTTTGAGAAATTGATTTTCACTGAAATCAAATTTCCTTCATTGGAATGAGAGGTCTTTTTGTGGAAATCATTGATTGCTTCGCAATCGGAAATGAAGGGGTCCGCACCCCGAAGGGGGTGCTTTCACCGTAGCATGGGGCTGCGCCCCATGAGTGGTAGTACCGTTTTTGCATCCTGAAAGGATGCCTTACCTTCCTCCATCATCACCCTCGTCCGGAATGAACGCCTCGAAAATGCATGAGAGCCGCCCTTACAGGGCTCAATCCTTGTTATTAAAAACAATGTACCGGGGCTTTCGCCCCGGCCTTCGGAGAGTCGTCCCTTTGGGACTGAAAAGGCATTAGGGTCGTCGAATTTTCAGCAGCCTGATGCGGTTCGACCTTTGAAACGCTCCACTCATTTCCACTCAAACCCCTGTTGTTTCATTCCGTCTAAGAATAAAACTTCGCGGCACAACGTTGAATCCCTTCGGTCAGGGTGAGGTAGGGGACCAGGGCACCGGCAATCTCTTTGAGGGGGATTTCGTGTTTCATGATGAGGCTGAGTTCGCTCATGAGATCTCCCGCTTCCGGACAGAGGGCGCGGGCGCCAATCAGGGTGTCGGTTTGGGGGTGTCGAAACATTTTCAAAAAGCCGAATTCGCGGTTGGCGGTGCTGAATCGTGGCCAACGGTTGACCGGTAGTTCGGCCTCTTCGACATCGTAGCCCTGTGCGCGCGCTTCCTCTGCGCTGAGTCCGACCCCGGCAATTTGCGGATCGCTGAATACCACCCAGGGGATGGACTCGGGTTGCCAGGGGCTGGGGGCTTCTCCAAAGAGATCCGCCACTGCACGTTCCGCTTCGGCGGAGGCGGTGTAGACCAGCATATGACCCCCGAGCACGTCTCCGGCGGCATAAACGGTGGGGCAGGAGGTTTGCATCCGGTCATTGACATCGAGGGAACCATTGGGCCTTGTTTCCACGCCAATGGATTCGAGGCCAATGGCATCGGTATTTGCCAGGCGCCCGCGGCTCATGAGAACTTTTTGAGCGGTAAAAGTTTTTTCTTTTCCGTTTACCTTTGCGTGGGCGATGACGCCTTCCCCTCCGGTTTCGAAGGATTGAAAATCGACGTTGCAGACCAGATCCACCCCTTCGGAGCGCATGACTTCCCCCAAACCTTCCCCCAGATATGCGGGTTGCGAAGACAGGATGTGCCCGCTGCGCTGGAGCGTGGTGACCTTGACGCCCAGACGGTTCATCATTTGGGAGAGTTCTACCGCAATATATCCGCCCCCCAGGACCAGCACAGATTCGGGAAGCTGGTTTTGGTCAAAGAAATTTTCGTTGCTGAGGACCAGAGACCCGGGAAGATCTTCCGCTTCCGCCAGGTGGGTCCGGGATCCGGTGGCAACGAGGATCGCATCGCCTTCAATTCTCTGCCCGTTGACTTCCACCGCGTTGGAGCTGACGATTTTCCCCCATCCGCGAATGAGGGTGATGCCCTCAACTTGAGGCAAAGGTTTCTCGTAATTCCGTTCCCGCAGTTCTTTTACCTTTGCCCTGAGATCTGAAAAGAGGAGGGATTGATCGATATCCGCGCCTTTGGGTTTTAAACCGGGGAAGGGGGAATGTTGGGTTAAATGAACCTGTTCCGCGGCGCGGATCAGGTATTTAGAGGGGACACAACCGACATGTAAACAGCATCCGCCGAGTGGCAGGCCTTCATGAATAATGGTTGCGCTGCCGCCCCGGGAAACCATATCGGTTGCCGCTGATACCGCAGCCGTGCCTCCGCCCAAAATTACTAAATGTTTCGTCATCGGTTTTAAAAGAGAAAGGTGTAACCGTAGAGTATGGCCGCGATGCCCCCTAAGAGAACAACTGCGGGCCAGATATTCGGTGCTTGCTGTTTGGTGTAGGGATTACGATTCCGGGAAAGAGCGTCGGCGTTTACACTGACCCGGGTCCGTTGGTTTCCGTCATTGGAATGCAGTTGCTTCATGGGGGGCGCGCCCCGCTTTCTGACAATGACTTTCCCTTTTTTCTCAAGACCTGCCGGCATTCGGGTGTGTTCGATGGTGCTTCGAATATTTGCGGCCAAGGGGGCGCGGATGACCTGTCCGTCTCTGACCCGCATGATATCGGACATGACGTCATCCCAGCTGTCATATCGATGCTGCTGATCTTTGGCCATGAGGCGTTCCACAAAAGCACAGAATCCATAAGAGAGTTTCGGATTTATTTCTTTTGGACCGGGAATTTGGCCGTGGACCTGTTGGGAGGCAACATCTTCGGGTGCAAGGTTTGCGAAGGGAATCGCTCCTGTCCCCAGATGGTAAAGAGTGGCGCCCAGCGCATACATATCCGTTCGGCAATCCAGAGTGTCTTCTACCAGCGCCTGTTCGGGAGGGAAATAATTCGGGGTGCCCAGGGTCATATCATCATCGATGGCTACGCCTTCACTCCCCAGTACCTGCGCAAGGCCCAGATCCGCAATTTTGGTGCGGCCATTGCGGTGCAACAAGAGGTTATCGGGTTTGATGTCGCAGTGAACCACATGATGGTCCCGCCAGGCGTAATCGAGGGCCTCGGCCACTTCCAGGCCAATCTGAAGCACTTGGGCTTCAGGCAGGGCGCCATTGCTGTCGACCAGATCCCCGGCGGTGGGGCCCGGCACGTATTCCATGACGTAATAGAGGAAATCATCGTGTTCGCCGGCATCGATAACCTGCACAATGTTCGGATGAATCAGGCTGGCGGCCGCACGGGCTTCATAAATAAAGCGTTCATATTCCTGTTGATCGGAATCCGCCTGTTTAAGCAGCACCTTGATGGCGACGACCCTGTCTAATTTTTCCTGACAGGCCTTCCAGACTGTGGCCATACCGCCTTCGGCGATTTTATTGACCAAAGAATATCCGGGAATTTCAATTTGAGCTGTCATAAAAAGTTGAGCTGGGTTAGTTTTGTCTTACCTTTATAAATCCTTCTGTCATGTACAAGCATAACCAACCCCGACTTCGCTATGATACAATTTGCACTATTTGTCCTGTTCTCATTTTCCGTATTGTTTGCAGATCCTGAGCTCTTTATAGAGCAGGCTGAATTTGATTTCGGTGCGCTACCGAGCGGGTCGATGGTTTCACATATTTTTGTGTTGGAAAACCGCGGTAATGAAACCTTGAAAATACGGGACATCAAAACCTCCTGTGGTTGTACAACTCCGGATGAAAAGGTCATGGCGATTCCGGCGGGAAAACAGAAAAAGTTAAAGGTCGAAATGGATTTGAAGGGCCGCAGTGGTCCGCAAACCCAGTTTGTAACCCTGACGAGTAACGATCCCGAGCAGCGGAGTTACAATTTAAAACTGTTCGGTGAGGCGATCCCGCTCATTCAGGTGGAGCCCCGCACCTTGAATCTGATGCAGAGTGACCCTGATTCACTGCATCAGGGTGTGGTGACGTTGACCAGTACCACGGATGAAAAATTCGAAGTGACGTCGGTGACGGCGAATCGGGACAAAGTCACCGCCAGCATCAAAAGTGCGGCTGACGGAAAGAGTGCTCAGATCACTGTGGTTCCCAAACCCCAGGAGAGGCAGGGGCATTTTACAGATGTACTGCTGATCAAAACTTCCCATCCGGAGGTCAAAGAAGTGAAGGTTTTGGTGATGTGGCAGATCAGTACCGGGGTCTCGGTGGCGCCCGGACAGGTGAATATGGTGCTGAGCGATCAGAATGTCGTTTTAGACCGTTACTTGATGGTGCGGGGCTATCCGGCCCTGAAAGAACCTTTGGCGGTGACCGGGGTTGAGTGGCCGGGGCAGGATGTAAAAATTGAATTTTCAGACACCGGAAAATTCGGGTGGAGGGTCCACTTGAAAAAGTTCAGCCCCAGGAAAGAGATGAAAGACACGGAAATCGTGATTCATACCAATGCTGAAGGCTTCGAAACCTTGAAGGTGCCGGTTCGGATCATCGAAAAGTAGTCTATACAGCCTTTTCGACTTCCTCTACGGGAACAGTCGGGTGAGGTCGCAGGCTCCGGGCAAAGCGGGGGACCAGCCAGCCCCCGAGCAACATTTGTGCAGGGTGATAGATGAGGAGAGGGATGACCAGGAGGCTGAGGTTGACCCCACTGTCTGCGGAACCGAACATCAGGGCGGAGAGAGGCAGACCGATGGAAAGGGATTTTTGGCTTCCGCAAAAGAATGCGGTGACTTTCGATGCAGGGTCCAAAGCAATGAGACCCGAAAGTTTCCAGATGAGCAGGCTGGATATGGCAAGTAACACACTGGCTCCCAGAAAACAGATGACCAGATCAGTGGTGTCTACTTTTGACCAAACTTGAAGTTCAAAGCTGCTGCAGAACGATGCCCAAACAATAAAAAGTATCACACCGCTGTTTAAACGGTTTATGGCGATCCTGTGGTGGTGGAATCTGTTTTCGAGTTTGGGGCGGAGGCATTGGCCCAGAATGAGAGGTACTATGATGATGAGGAAGATCCCCCCCAGCGTTTCACCCAGATTAATTCCGGATTCGGCGGCGCCGGACTGAAGCCATTTGAGTCCGTAGAGGGGTACCAAAATGGTTCCCAGCACCGCGGAGAGGGTGCAGTTAAACAGTGCACCGGTTACATTTCCGTGGGAAAGGGTGGTCAACCCCACGGCGGTGGCCACCGTGGTGGGGAGAAAGGAGAGAAAGAGGAAACCCATGCGAAGATCCGGTTGGACAAAAATATCCCGGGTGAGCCAGAGGAGGGCGGCGGTGATGAGGGGGATAAAGATATAAAGGTAACTTTGGATCAGGATGTGGAGAGGCCATTCTTTTAATCCTTTCCGGAGCGCTTCACCGGGGAGGAGTACGCCCTGGTTAAAGAAAATCATAAAGATGCCGACATCTTTTAATAGGGATATGGGCAGGGGACTGGAATCGCTTCCCAGGCCGGGTGCGACTGCCGCAAACGCAATGACCCCGATGATCCCGAGGACCAGGGCATAGGGGGAGAGTCCCCGGTAAACGAGTAGGAGCCGTTTTCTCAAGGTGCTTCTTCGATCACGTCATTTTGAAGGGAGCCAATACCTTCAATTTCAGCTTGCAGGCGGTCTCCGGCCTTTAAGTAGACCGGCGGATTCTTGCCCGCGCCGACTCCCGGAGGGGTGCCGGTGAGAATGACCGTTCCGGGCAGCAGGGTGGTGCTGCCACTGAGGAACGTGATCAATTGTTGTACGGTGAAAATCTGATCCGAGGTGTTGGAATCCTGCACCACTTCGCCGTTAAGGGTCATGCGCAAAGGTAAAATATTCGGATCCGGGATTTCATCCGCGGTCACCATGACCGGACCGAGCGGGCAAAAGGTATCGAAGGATTTTGCCCGGGACCATTGTCCGCCTCCGTAAATATTCTGCCAGTCCCGTGCGCTGACATCATTCGCCACTGCATAGCCGGCCACGTATTCAAGCGCTTTTTCTTCCGGAACATTTTTTGCGGTTTTCCCGATGATCACCGCCAATTCCACTTCGTAATCCACGGCATCACTTTTCAGGTGACGGGGAAGGACAATCGGTTGACCGTGTCCGTTGACGGCCGAGAGATTCTTAAAGAACACCACGGGAAAATCGGGGAGAGGTTTGCCTACTTCTTCCGCGTGGGCACGGTAATTCAGGCCGATTCCGATAATAACTGTAGGTTGAACGGGAGGGAGGAAACGGTGGGGTTCAATGCGGGTTTCTGTTTGTGTCCAGCCGCTATGCAGATCGCCTTCGCAACCATACCATTTGTTGTCAACCGGGGTGGCGTAAAGGCTTTGTCCGTCGGCGGTCTGAATCTGTGCAATTTTCATAGGGAGGGGCTTTTAGGTGATACGGGAACCAAAGAATTCGTTCCGCATGGTTTGATGTTCGGGTCCTGAACGGTAGGCTTGCTCTGCTTCATAATTAAAATGTCCGGAGGGAGCGGCGAAGATGCGTTTGGGTCCCGGGTGGGCATTGGCTGCGGACCATTGGCCGGGCGGGGGGACATTGGGGTCGAACAGGGCGCATTCAAAAATGATAGGAATTTGAACTTTCCGCAAGTGGGTGGCGGCATCGTAGTAGCGCAGAACTTCTTCAATTGCGGGGTCTTTCAACCAGCGCTCCCGAACGGCTTTGGCACTTCCTCCGCTATCGTTCCTCAATCTGAAGCTGTGATTCGCAAAGGTCACTTGTCGGAGTTCGGCTGAACGGAAACGTTTTTCCCAGGGCAGCATGAGTCCGCCCAAGCCTCCGCCAAAACTGCCTCCGACATAGTGGAAGTCATCGGGTTTCGTTCCGCTGAATTCAATGATCACATCGATGGCCCGCCAGAGTGCGGCCATACAGGAGCGAAGAATATAAGTCTCTTTGGTTTCAATACCGAACAAGACGTGCCGGGCAGCCTCGTTCCGGGGGAGGCGGGGATCCTGGGAAAGGCCAAAGCCCGGGGCCACCGGAAAGATCACTGCGCGGTCATGTCGGCAGAGACCGGTGTCTGACTCCTGCCGGCCGCCGTACCCATGTCCGACGACGACCCCTTGCCTTAGATTTTTTTTATCTTCCGGCAGATAGATCCAGGCGCCCACCCGGTAGTCCGGCCAGACCTTGTAGGAGATTTCAAACAGCTTTTGACCTTCCGCCTCACAGGGAAGTTCTTTGCTCTGAATTTCCAGAGGAATGGTTTGCGTTTCCCGGTAAGCCGATTGCCAAAAGCTTTCAAAATCCGCCGGTTCATTTTCCGGGGATTGGATCTCCGCTAAATCTTTTGGGGAGAAACCGAAGCGGGGGTCAAATGGGTAGGGGTGGTTTTCAAGGTCGATCATGATGCAGGGACGGTTTACTCAGCTTCTACAGCTTCGGATCCGGCCTGTTTCAGTTTTTCACCCGCTTTAATCGCCTGTTCGCCCAAGACGGTGGCGGCTTTTTTGCTTGCGGCATCTGCGGCTTCAATTTGTTCTTTGGTCCACTCTTTGGAATCTTCAACCACCTGGGTGGTGGTTTCGGAAATTTTCTCTCCGCTTTCTTTTATCATGACTTTTGCATCTTCGGAAACTTCGCCGATGGTTTCGGCGGATTTTT
This sequence comes from uncultured Verrucomicrobiota bacterium, assembly GCA_937127435.1. GTDB lineage: Bacteria > Verrucomicrobiota > Kiritimatiellia > SS1-B-03-39 > UBA6053 > UBA6053. The sequence goes on from CAKZLZ010000230.1 coordinate 24,416, forward strand.
CGATGGCTTCATCGGCCTTTTTACCGGTGGCTTCCATACTGCGGGTTCCGTCTTCACCTTTGCAGGCATTAAGAAGGAGGAGGCTGATTACGACAAAACTACATTTTGCTAAAAATTTCATATTATTTCCGTGGGTGTTTGATTCTGTTTGCTTCTCTTATCCGAGGTCGATCAAAGATGCCAGATCCGGATAATGCTTTTCCACACTCTCTTTCAAGGTATTTGCGAGGGCTTTTTGTTTTTCGCCGGAAATGCCGAGGCCGCTGAGTCCCTTGCTCAGGTCCAGCAGCGCTTTTGCTTTTCCGCCGCCCAGGTTGCCGGCTAGTCCGCCCAAAAGACCTGATTTGATGTCAGGGGCATTGGCAATAAGCTGTTCGCATCCGGGAATAAATTTTTCAATCAGCGCAAACTGGTCGGCCTGCAAATATTTGCGAAGCTGGGCCAATACCAAGCCCAAGGCACCGCTGGCCTGGCCTTCGCTGAGGTTTTCTTTGTTGATCAAGTCTTTGAGGAGGGGATTGTCGAGCATGGGGGACCTTTTATGGGGGGGGATTTTCGGTTTCAGGGGGGAATGAAAAAGATATTCTATCCATTGCAAAAGCTTATGATTTGGCAACAGGATTATCTTAATGTTTTTTTCAAATATTGAAATGACTGGTGCTTGGTGATGTGTTCGGTTTTTACGTGAAGATGAAGGTGTTCAGGTGCCCCGACGGAGCATCCGGTGAAGCAGTTTGGACCGGGGACATACCTGTCCCCATGTGAGGGAAGCTGCGGGGGGTGGGAAACCCCCGGTCCGGCTTAGGTGTAATCGGGTTGGGTTTGATAAGGTATCGGATCCTGAAGGCCTGCGCGTTGGAAACCGCGTAGTCGCAGGGCACAACTGTCGCAGATGCCACAGGCTTCTTCTTCAGATTGGTAGCAGGACCAGGACAACTGCATGGGCGCTTGCAGTTCCTTGCCTTTTAAGATGATTTCTTCTTTTTTGAGATGAATGATCGGGGTTTCAATTTCAATCCGGGTGTCCGGTTTGGTGCCGGTGGCGATGACCTGGTTAAAGGCGTCGAAAAATTCGGGCCGGCAGTCGGGATAGCCTGAGCTGTCTTCGGAAACCGCGCCGATAAAAAGTTTTTTTGCGCCGATCACTTCCGCCCAACTCACCGCGATGGCGAGAATGTTGGCATTGCGGAAGGGGACATAGGAGCTGGGAATTTCTTTGCTCTCCAGATCTGCATCTGTGACTTCCAGAGAAGAATCCGTCAGACTGCTTCCCCCAATTTTTGCCAGGTGGCTTACATCCACATCCAGTCGCTTTTCCACCCCAAAGGCATCGGCCAATTCCAAAAAGGCCCGGTGCTCCCGTTTTTCTGTGCGCTGGCCGTAATTTAAATGCAGGAACGCGAGTTCGTAGTTTTGGGCCGCAATGGCGGCGGTGACGCAGCTGTCGAGACCGCCGCTGACCAGGACAACGGCGAGAGGAAGATTTTTTTGAGGGGCAGGGGACATGGGCAAAAAGGGGGAAGAAAGTCGGCAAAATGATTAGAGTTTGATGGGGATATTTATCAACTATTCAGAAGATTTTGTCACTCCTTTTATGGATCGCAAGCTGTTTTAGGCATAGGAAAGATGGAAGGCAGAATGATTTTTGGCAGAATAATGGAAATGCCGGGCGGTGTGAGGTTTGATTTTGGAAAGGGGCAGGCTTTCTGATCGGAGAACTCTTTTATGATCTCCTATTGTTCATCGTCGTTTCGTTGGTTATATCTTTTTTATGACTATAAGACTGGATCAATGTGTAGTACGTGGCGAGTTGGACAACCGGATTCCAGGTATGGTGTCGGGTATGCTGTGGTTGAACGGGGTGGCTAAGCCGTTGGAGCTGGATCTGAAAGGGGATGCCATGCGGGATCTTGCGGGGCACCGGATCACTTTCAGCCGCAAGGATCCTCCCCCGGCGTTGGCGGAGGATCTGCATGCGCGGCAGACGGGCCGGGTGGGTCGTATCACGGCGTCCGGCAAGTGCAAAGTGCCGGACTGTTCCGAGGTGGAGTTGTTTCTGCGTTTCCAGGCCTATGGTACATATCCATGGCGTACAGAACCGGTCCTGTTGGTGGAATGGGTTGGGGATCAGGATGGGCATGTGCTGCTGGAGGAAACCGGCTTCGAAGTGAAACTTGAGGGGGCGGCGGCCTGGTCGATGTCTGATGCACAGGAGGATGCACAGCGCAAAGAGTTGATGGCGCGGTCGCGTGAGGTCGACGATGCCAAGATGCTGGAGCGGCTCCCCGAAGTCGATTTTCCTGCCGAGGACCGGGACCTTCCGATGGAGGAACAGCTTGCCGACAGAGAGAATGCGCGCATGGAGCAGTTGTTGGATCGCATTCAGGCACGGATAGAGCAAGCCGGAGAGGTGGAGCCTGAAATCTATGAACGGATTTATGAGGAGGAGAGGGAAAAATTGAGGATAGAGTGGGGGGAACCCGAGCCGGAACCGCCAACTCCGGAGCAGGTGGAGGAACGTAATCGCATGATTGAGGAAATGAACGAAGCTGCGGAGGAGGCGTTGATCGAATTTGAGAATGGTGAATGGGAAGAGCCACTGCCGCATCCGCTGGCGGATGAATGTTCAGACCTCGGATTCAAGATTTCGCAGGATCTACGGGACAGCGGCTGGCTGTCTCCGGACTGCTTGACCGAGCACCCCCTGCATGAACTGGCATTCGGGGTGCAAATTGCCGCAGCCAAACTTGCCGGGGGGCTGAACCCGCTGGACGAAGAGTGGCCGCCGCCCGGCTACGCCGTTGGCCACCTGCTGGTTCAACTCAAAAAAGCCCGGGAGCATCTTCGCGATGCCCTGCGGGGCCTGGATGCGGCTGATGAAGAAAATATTGCCGTCCCTGCCTGGAGGGAGATGATCCGCAACGAAATTGACGATATTTTGCTGGATGTGATCCAACTGATCGATGAAGTCCGAAATCAGGCCTGATACATCCAGCTTCCGGGGATAGGAAGTCCTGCCGGGATTGTTTTGGGAATGAAAGGATGAAGTTAATTCAAGAGTCAGGTATTAAATATAAAGAGATGTTAAAATACACGCCCTGACCCTCTCCCTGTCAGCGTGGTCTGCGCCAACGTGCGGTCATCACCAGCGTCGAAAGGCCGCACACGAGCACCAGCGCAACGGAAGAGGGTTCCGGCACGATGGTAAGATAGGCGCCACCGTTTGGCTGACTTCCAATATCGTCATCGTCGTAAAAACTGATGTCATGCGCCGTGCTACTGGTGTCGCTCGTCAATCCGGACGTGAGCAGAATCGCGGCATAATCAAAACCTGTGAGGCTCTGTACAATACTGGTTGCATCGTAACTCGCCACGCCGGGAGCTGAAAAATCTCCCACCAAAATGGTTCCCGCACTGGATCCAGCCAAAGCGGTATCATGAAAGGTCTGACCCCCAATGGAATTGATTGTACTTGAGTTCGTTCCAAAGAAGTAGGCCGTCACATCCTGACCGGTACCTAATACAGCATCGTACGCAATATTGAAGGTGATGGAGGATGCAGCGCCAATCTCCGTGTCATAGGGGGCAATATCAATCAGAACAGCTGTCTCAAAAAGGGCAATGCTGCTAGAGGCATTCCCCGCGAGGAGAGACTCCGTCGAGGTACCGTTTACAGACCAAGAGCCGCCGCCGCTTTTATCAAGCCGGTCGACATCGGAGAACGACACGATGGTCAGACCGAAAACGGGAGATATCACTCCGAATACCATCGAAAAAGCGAGTATAGGAATTACGGGCAGGGAAAATCTTTTCATGAGGCACCTTTCAGGGATGTCGGTTAAATAGTTTGGATGATGTAGGCAAGCTTACCCTCACCGTACGATTGACACAATAGACCAATAACGTTAATCGTAACGTTTATGATGAAGTCGACGGGTCCAAACTCAGGGGATGTGTGCATGCAGGATATCGCTTCTGCGATGGGTGTCTCCGTGATGACCGTGTCACGCGCCCTGCGCGGGGTTGCCGGAGTGAGTGAAAAAACAGCCCTGAAGGTACGGGAGCGGGCCATTGAAATGGGATACAAGCCCAACCCCATGGTCCAGACCCTTATGGCGCAGGTTCGGCGGGGTCAGGCAACCGCCGCCGCGAACCTGGCCTGGGTTACAACCTGCGGTCCGGAAAAACAGCAAACGAATCCCACGATAAAAATTCAGCAAGGTGCGCGTAATCAGGCGGAAAAGCTGGGGTATAATTTAACTGATTTCATCATCGAACCCGGGATGACCGAGGACCATGTCCGCAAAATTTTCCACGCCAGGGGGATCCGCGGCGGGGTCATCGCCCCTCTAATCCGGGCAGGGGCTGAGCTCCCCCTGCCTTATTCGGATTTTGCTTATGCCGCGATTGGCCGCTCGCTCGCTCGTCCGGCCCTGCATTACACCATGGCCCATCATTACCATCTGATGGAGAAGGTGGTCACGGAATTGACCGCCCGGGGTTATCAACGGATCGGATTTCTTTTTTCCAGCGATATGGCACTGCGGGTGGGGCAGGCGCACCTCATGGTGTTTGACCATTTTATTCACGGCCTGCCCAAACGGAGAGTCATTCCATCCGCCACCTACGACAAATGGGAAGCCGGAGACTTCGCCGAATGGGCGGACCGCAATGCACCGGACGCCTGTATTATCGATTATCCCTTTGTCTGGGACCACATCCAGGCCGCAGGGCTAATGCTTGGGGGTGACTTTGGAGTCGTGGCGTTGAGCTGGTGGCCCTCACACCCGCATGTTACCGGGATCCGACACCACTATAAAATCCTCGGATCCGCAGCCGTCGACATGGTGGTGGGTCAACTGCACCGAAATGAATGCGGCGTTCCCAAAATCTGCAAAGCCACCTTGATCGAAGGCCAATGGATGGAGGGGGAGACCCTGCGCCAGCCTTGTGAGAAATCCGCGTCCACTGTGGAAGGTTGAAGCCAGACCACGCCCGTTTCAGGCCAAAGGTCTCAAATTATCCTATATTGCTTCTGTTTGGAATCTCGCCTGAAAATCTCAGCTGCCTTCTGTTGAAGATGCTGAAAAAAGAAAAATTGTTATTCCGAATCGATAAATGAATAATTATCCCTTAGGGAACTTCCGGGCCGGATGAGTGGCCGGATAAGTGGCCGGATAAGTGGCCGGATAAGTGATGGTTTTATTGTGACATGTTAATCAAATCTTTGACCCGTATCGTTCTTTTTGCTAAAGTTATCCTTAACGTTAAGATCGGCATGGGTAAAAATAAAAAACAGGAGACAGGCATGAATATTAAAGATCAGGCGTCAGAGGCCAAAACGGATCGGTATGAGATGCTGACAGGTGATATTGAGGCAGTTGAACCGATCAGTGTTGAAGCGATTGGGGATCGTATCCGAGCATTAAGAGAGGCCAAGGGGATTTCTTTTGAAGAGTTATCCAATATTACCGGATTTGATGTAGATCTTTTAAAAAAGATTGAAAGCAATGAAATCCAGCCGCAGCTCGGAACACTGGTAAGATTGTCCAAGGCCCTTGAAAGTGCTTTCAGTCGTCTGGTGTCAGGCGTCGGAGACAAGCTGTATTCAGTTACCCGAAAAAATGCACGGAAAGTTGTTGCCCGATCCTCATCAGCAAAAGGTAAGCAGCTGTATACTTACTACAATATGGCGCCGGAAGTTCGGGGGCGGCATATGGAGGCTTTAACGGTGACCCTTGAGGAAAATCCGGATCAGGAGATGTCTGTTCATGAGGGTGAGGAATTTATTTATGTGATTGAAGGCACGGTTTATGTAAAAATCGATGAAGACGAGTTTGATCTGGAACCGGGTGACAGCGTGTATTATCTTTCAACCACACCGCATATTGTGGCGGCAAAGAAGGGGCAGGCCATCATACTCG
>CAKZLZ010000231.1 GCA_937127435.1 uncultured Verrucomicrobiota bacterium
GGTATACCCACAGATATAGAAGGCATCCTCCGTGGCAACAATATCCGAAACACCGTAACTCGATGGCAATTCCGTATACGTTTCTCCACCGTCAAATGTAATATGCGTGCTGGAAGATCTACTGCTCGTGTCAGGGTCTGCATAAAAACATGACAATCCGATATTACCTATACTCGCCCAGGGTTCATTTACCCATTTCTGAAATCCTGAAACCACCTCCCAGGAATTTAAATCAAGGGAACGAACATGTGTAGCCGTGGGACCGGAAGTACCCGGTTGACTCGGGTACACATAATATCCATCCACAAAACGCAGATTATAGGGATGATAAAGCGTCGGGGAGGAGTACGGGTAATAATTGTACAGGTACAAATACGTCCACGTCTCACCATCTGTTGAACTGAAAAAACCATTACTGTGCATGAGCACGAAACGGTCCCCCATTATTGAACTGCGCAAGATACGGTCCCGCCCTTCAGAGAAGGGCATATCTACAGGGGGGGACGACTGCGTCCAATTCACTAAATCTGTTGATCGTCTTACGCCTTCATCCACAAACAACCAGACGCCATTCAAATAAAGCAGTTGACCGTCCTCAGAACCGCTTGTGAGATCAGCATAGTTCCAGCTTTCAAGATCAGATGACCAAAGCACCCGTTTACTTTGAGTATCTGTAACATATCCCACCGCAACCCACAGTCCATTCATGTATTCGACAGAAGAAAAAGTGTCTGCATCGTCAATCGTCATCTGGATCCAGTTGCGGCCATTTTGTGATCGAAGAAGTCCGGACCCGAGATTGGCCACAAAAGTTCCGTTATTGTATGCAAGACCCAGCGGATTTTCATTTGGATAACTCTGTATCACTTCCCAATCGACGAAGTCAGGAGACACCGCAATGGTTCGTGCTTCATTCCGGGATGCGGTACCCGTAATATCAATCGCCAAAACACCTTCTGCCGTTTCAAAGATTTGCGCATGGAGCAGAAAGTCATTGCTTTCGTCGTAAGCTGAGAGAAATTCCCATTCACTTAAGTTCGTACTGCGCCAGACCCCTTCCGGATTTACGCCATAAAACACACCGCCAGCAGACAGGAGATTCCGGAACTCCATATCCGTTTTTTCAGAAAACGGCGTCCAGTTGAGTCCGTCTTCTGAAAAATAAGCGGTCATGCCAAACTCGGGCTCCCAATCGGGATAGGAACCATTATTCAGGGTGGCGGAAAAGCTGACAATATAATCCTCTCCCGCAACCAAACGGGCCTCTCGGCCAAAACTTGAAAAGGGATTGTCACCCGTCCAGTTAAAGCCATCAGGAGATACCGCTACCACACCACGATTACTCCCCAAAACCACAAAACGTCCTTTCCAATATTCCACCGATGCCAGCCCCCAATCATAACTACCCGGGCTTCCCCCCGTTCGTGAGATAATCCCCTGTTCCCAATTGCGTCCGTCCGTACTGTAATTTAGAGTGTATCCATCCACGACCCCCGATAACATCATCACAGTTTCACCATCACTAATCAGTGTACCTCTCAGGTCCATATCATCCAGGGCTTCCCAGTTTAAGCCGTCTTGAGAAAACAAAAGAGCATCAGACGATCCCCCGGCCAGATACACACCCTTGTCCAGCTCTGCGAATTGCGTTAAGTCTCTCTGATCAGGAATCGCATCAACCGATTGAACCTGTTTCCAATTTCGACCATTCAGAGAACGCGCGAGATAAGCACCACGTACCGAGCTGCCATATTGTTCTTTTCCCAGCCCGTATAGTGATCCGTCGTTCGCTTGAAAGAATTGATCCGGATGTTGAAACGCTCCGGGCATCACATTGGCATTATCTGAGAAAACCACCGTAATTTCCTCTCTCTGGATGGAAGGCCTTCCATATTCATCGTAGGCTTTGATCACGATTTCGTTAAGTCCCAAGGATAAATCTGCGGTCTCCCAAAAGAAGGGTCCCGTGGTCGATTCAAAAACTTTTTCCCCATTCACCAGAAACGCCACCTTCGATAAACTGGATTCAGCGGTTCCGACAGCGGCTTCCAATCGGAAAGTGGAATTATACAGGTATGTCTCATCCAGTTCATTCAACTCAATGGTAGGAAGGGCCGCTAAAGTACCCATATTTGTATTCCAGAAAACGCCATCCCGGTCGCAGATCCAAAAGCTATCCATATGATAAACCACATGAACCCCCTCTCCTCCATCGAGGGATCCGACTTCCCAGGCCTGACCATCTTGAGAGTAATAGATCTTATCTTCAGAAACCGCGACAAACCAGCCTTCGCCAAAGGCCACACCTGTGGGAGTGGCTCCGGACCCGGGTACGACCTGCACCCAATCAACGGCATTAAGCGAACGGTACATTTGTGGGACATCATCATTCACCACGCACACCAGATACACACCATTGCCATACGTGGCAGAAGTAACCGCGCCTAGAACTCCACCGATGACAGGGGTGTTCGCAAGAGAGATTTCGGTGAAATCCAAACCGTTCGTTGACGTCAGTACCGAACCGTTATTTGTCATCCCAAGCCAGACACCATTGAGAACTTCGGAATGCAATACCGAGCCGAATAATTCCGAGGAGGCGCGGCGCAAGGTCCAGTTTACCGCATCCGTACTGGTCGCGATTCCTCCATTTTGCCCTGCCGCCACAAACTGACCTGAAAAATGCCGGAGCGTTCTGGGTTCCCAGGAGAAAGGCCATAATACACGGTTGGCTTCGTCGCCTGTATACCAATCATAACTTGTATTCCCAACCACGGCCGAATCTTTTCGGATATAACTCGATCCACCGTATCCTCTTTGTAATCCATAGTAGTTTCCATCTTGGTATACTGCGTCCTTGCTGCCGCTGAGAAAGCGCAGCCAGGTTTCAGAATCCGTTGAGAACATGGCCGAATCAGCATAATCCTCTACAAAAGTCGTAAATCTCCCATCAATAATCCGCAGGCGGGACACGTCGAGACTCTGATAAGATGCGGGAACGTTCAAATCACTGATAGATCCAAAAACACCCGAATCAGCGGTGCCCAGAGTCGCAAAGAGATACTCGCCGTTCGATGCGAGTTTCCCCAGCGCCGCACTATAATCATTATTCTTTTCATGCGGTACGCTATAAACCGTCCAATTCAGTAAATCGGATGATGCAAGCAGGTGGGAGTTTTGAAATTGACTGTGATTGATCAGTACTTGCCCTTGGTGTTCAATCATATCCTGCCCACGCTCAAAGGGGACTTTTTGGGTGGAGGTCGAGCTATAAAGAGGCACCTCCATTTCAGGACAGGGATAGGAGTCCCAGTGGATGCCATCGTCGGAAAGATAGATCTTATTCACCCCTCCGTCCCATCCGACAAATTTCCCGAGTAAAAAGACCGGTTCCTGGGCGAAAGGAACATTCGAGGCCCCCGCAGCCTCTGGATCGACCAACCCCGTTGTCGCGTGTTCCGTCCAGTTGTCACCATCCAGGGAAACATAGACATCCCCATTCCTCTTCAAGACAATTACGCGGTCGTCACCACTCACCGCTTTATGGATCCCCACATATGCCGAAGCGAAAAGTTCCAAATCGAAACTCATTTGCAAGCTTTCACTTTCTCTACCCACTTCCACTGAAAAGGGATGGACATCCCCAGCATATGCCAAATTTATATCTTCACTCCGGGGAATTGTAACCCAATCACCCTGAGGATTACCTGTCGCAGAAGAACTGTCCAGATAGAGTTGATGCGTCCCAAAACGGACATTGGCCGTGGTGTCGTATTTCACCCGCCCCCAGATATCATAGCGGTAATATCCGGGTTCATTCTGAAAGGGCTGTAAAAAATATGCAGCGGGAATACCGGATGTTGATGGAAGAACCGTGACCTCATCCCCCTCTCCATAACCGAGTTCAGCATATCCTGTTGGCCATGCCCCTGAATCATAGACGCTGGTATACCAATTAGATGCGTCCGGTTCGTTTTCGACAAGATAGCGCCACTGACTCCCCTTCTCTACCAAGGTGAATTCAAGATATGAATCGATAACATCTACCACAGACCAGTTCTCAAGGTCATCGGATTCAAAAAAGGCATAATCCGAATTCTCGAATGCAACGAGATACCACTTCCCATTAAACCCGGATAGATCACGGGAATAGGCAGGCGTATTCAGAACGTTCCAATTTAATCCGTCGGTCGATGAATAATAACTCAGATATCCATTTTTGTTATATTCAGCAATCATCACCCCGGCACTAACAAACACCGACTGCATTTCACCACTCAGACTCGAACCGCCTGCGTCGATAGGTAAACGTGCCGATTGCCAGGTCAGACCATCCCGGGTTCGAACCACACGGTCATCCTGAAACACATAAAAATATTCTCCATGGCTCAAGGTTTGTTCCGGATAAATATTGGGGCCACTGGAGTTTCGAAAACGCCAATCGGTAAAGGGAGCCTCCGAAATTTCAAGATAAGCAGGTGCGGTTTGGGTCACCCCCGAAGCATTGGAAACCTTCACTGAATACCTTCCCAGATCCTCCTCGGAAAAATCATAAACCGTGTAACGCTCTGCATTGGAATCGGGGATCGGTTCATCCGCAAAATACCATTGATAAATAAAGGGCGGCGTACCTTCAACCCCGACATCGAACTGAACATTCGCTCCGGCAACAGCCTTTTGGCTCATTGGCCCATAAAGTAAAGTCGGTGGATCGCGATAGATGGCAACGGTTGCGACATCCGACATCAAGTGGTCAAAGGTGTTGTTCACCATCAGTTGATAGTCACCGGCATGCTGAGCATCCGCCCCCTCGACCTCATAACTGACTTCATTCGCACCCTCAATGGCCACACCATCCAGAAACCATTGATAAACCAAAGGCGGGACCCCCTTCACTTCTGCGGATAACTCGAAGTCACTCCCGTATTCGACCGAGGCTGACTGTGGTTGTTCATGGATCTCCAAGCCGTCAAACATGCTGCTGTTTAAGCGTATACTGCCAGATTCCCCATCATATCCGGAGACCTTGATGAAATAGGTCTCCCCTTGCTCGACGGCCAAATTTACTTCACTCGTTAACAGGGTTCCAAGATCATCATTGTAAGCTACCGCTCCACTAATCATGAGTCCCAGTTCATCATCGCTCGAGAAGATACGGGCAGCGGGATCGATGAGAATCAGCGAACCTAAAGACGCTTCAAGCCCAACCCCGAATGCGCGAATGAAAGTTCCATTATCCCGTAAACGCTGAACCACATCGGCGTAGCTCCCCCCGCCGGTGGGTTTTCCGTCTGAAAAGAATATCATATTCGGCGTGGAAGCACTGTCCAGATTTTCAAACGCCAATTCGACCTCATCCAATGCCGCACGAAAATTGGTCCCCCCTCCCGCAGTTAAGGTTTCAATCGATTCTACGATATCCAATATGCCATTCAAGTTTCGATCTGCGTTTGACGGCACCGCGGTTTGGATCCCAGGCTCCACGGGATCGAGATCCAGTGAAAATGCATTTCCATCAAATGCAACCACCCGTACGGTATTGGAGGTTGCGAGATCCGATTGATTCAAATGTCCCAAAAGCGTACTCACAGCAGCAATCTCAGCGTCGAGGACGGTGTTCGGGTGTCCATCGTTGTTTAAATCTGGAATATGACTCCCACTGAATTCCCAACCGGCACTTCCTGAAACATCGACCACAAAGACCAGCTCGGGGTGGTCACCCGTCACCAATCCTTCCAGGGGGTTCGCCGAAAAAACAGCCAACATGGTATCAAAATCACTGCCTGCAGTATCGACACGGACTGCACCTGCAACGGGAGCTTGCCAACGCCACCAAACCGAATGTTCGTCACCAAAACCCACATTGATCTCACCTGATTCAATCGTCGCACCCAGATTTGCACCCTCTGCAGTCCACCGGTAGCCATAAACCCGTTTTGCATCTTCACGATTATCGTTCGCAGGAGCGACGGACAGATTGATCGTGAATTCAGACGGTTCCCCGTAGACCAGAATTGAATAGGCCTTATTTTTACTGGCGGTGAAAATATAATTTCCGGGTGTCTTTCCTTCCAGAACCGGAACGGATTGAGCACTTTCAGTATCAAGGACATCAAAATAGAGATTTTCAGTGGCTGAAAACTGGATGAGGCCCGTACCGCTTGCGGGTGGAAACCATTGATACCACACGCTGGAGGGATGGATTTCATCACCACTTTCCGTATTTCCATTTCGGTTAGATCCAACCCACCGAACCGAATGTAAATTTGAGGTTATCGCACCAGCTTCAGTATCATTATGTAGAGTTGTGCCCGCATTCAGTGCTCCATATAAGCTTAACCGCCGACCCGACTGTACTTTCCCGTCCAGACTATCGAGTGGCTCACACCCATTTAATAAACGCGCAAGGATCTCGTCAACGGAATCACCGGGGAACTCTGCCAGTAACAAAGCAGCAACCCCGGAAACATGGGGAGCGGCCATGGACGTACCACTCAAAGCCCGATAGGAACCCTCAGCACCCGTCCACGTGGAGAATACGTTTGTTCCCGGAGCTGCGAGTTCAACCGTTCCGGGGCCGTAATTCGAAAATTCGGACAAGGAATCAAAATCATCAACCGATGCCACTGTCAGCAGCCTATGTATTTCAAAAGCTGCCGGATAGGTTGCGCGATTATCAATATTATCTGTATCATTGCCCGCGGAAGCGACCGTAATCATTCCCGCATCCGAACATTCCTGTAAAAGAACGAAAAGCGCTTCGCTGTAAGAGCGACTTCCCCAGCTTAAATTCAAAACCTTTGCCCCGTTATTTTTTGCGTAGCTGATCACTTCTAAAGCATCAGAAGTATATCCCAACCCTGACTCTGAAAGAAACTTCAACCCCATGAGCTGCACCCGGGGAGCGACCCCCGAAATCCCAATATCATTAAAACCGTCAGCCCCGATGATGCCCGCAACATGGGTACCGTGACCATTGTCATCCGCAGGATCCCGGTCGTTGTTCACCGCATCAATGCCGTAAACATCATCCACATAACCATTGTTATCATCATCGACCGCGTTATCAGGAATTTCGTTTACGTTTGTCCAAATGTTTGCGTTAAGATCTTCATGAAAATAATCGATTCCGGTGTCAACCACCGCAACCACCACATTGGATGCATCCGTTGACACAGACCAACCCGAGATGGCATCAATATCACTTCCGGGCAACCCACCGCGCAGACCCGTGTTTTCAAGGGGCCACTGTAGACCATCCAGCAATGCGGGTTGGGTTTGCGGACTCCCTCCATTGGCAATCAGTGCATCAACCTCCACGGACGCCACAATCCCTTCCAATGAAAGCAAAGTAAACATTTTTTCATTCAACCCGTCCTCTCCCTCAACAACTTCTATTCCCACCAGATAGGTTCCTTCAAGCTCCAGCTTCGACAAGATGCGGACAGACACTTCACTGAGGGCCTTTGAGAGCTCCGCTTCACTTACTTGGGGGCGCTTCCGGAGAATCAGGTGGTCGCCAGCACTGGCATTCCATCTTTCCACGACTTCACCTGCAATTTTAGTTTCACTCGCTTCTACACGTATCCAGGGATATTTTAAATTTGTACGAACATAGGTGATGTTTGATGATCCACGGGGAGTAAAACTCTCAAGGGCGGTTACCCCGTTTCTTATGGCCGTTTCATACCAGCCATGCGCATGGGGAGAATCCAACACCGACAATTCAGAAGACCTTTTATTCGTTTGACGGGCTGTGACAGCGTGGTCTTTATTTTGAGGTGAATCGGCCTCCGCTTCTGATTCCAACGCGGCAATCTCACTTTGCCCACGAATGGACTCACTACTGATATTTGAATCGAGCTTACGGGGAGGATTCTTTGTTCCGGTTGGGGTTGTGGATGCACCCAATTCAGGATCCGGTTCGATTATCTGAAGACCCGTGCTTCCATCAACAACCCCATCTCTTTCGTCGACAGAGCGAAAAGTGATCAAAGCAATGATGGTTAGAGTTAATGCGACTGTGGGAACAAAATAAGATCTATGGATGCGAAAAGTCATATATGATATATCTTACGCAACCATCCTATCTATCGTCAACATTTGTTCATCTTATAATTAAATTACGGCGAATCCGAAAGCCTTCAGGATGCCCTACGAAAAATGACCGTTCCCTATTTATGGCTGATTCCGACAGAAGCCCTCCCGGTACTCGGCCCCGATAAACTGGATTTAAAAGGACTCAAAGACATCGCGAATCCAGTAGGTTGAATTCGTAACGATCCTCATGACGGGGAGCCTGCGGGGGTTCAGGGGGAAGGAATAAAGGGAGGGGTCAAAAAGAGACAAACTTTAAATATAAGGGAATGTTAAATATTGGGGCTGACCCGAATAGCACTAACTTAAGGCCATATAGCAGCCCCGGAGGGGCTAACGCGTTTAGCCCAGGGCAAACGACGAAGGAGTGCAGCTCTGGGAAAACAGATAACGATATGCGGGCCCCGGAGGGGTCCGGGTTTAACGGGGACTCACGCCAGAAACCTTTGCAAATGGTCGCCAGCACCCCTCCGGGCGCCCCAAAGCCTCACCCGTGTACCCGGGGCTGCAGTCGTTCCTCCTTTACCCCGGGCTTACTGCGTTGCCCACCATCCCGG
>CAKZLZ010000232.1 GCA_937127435.1 uncultured Verrucomicrobiota bacterium
TGCCTCCACAAGTTCAAGGTTTCAAACAAACGGAACTTCCCACCGAAGTTTTGATCGTTGAAGAACCGCTTCTCAATATTCCCGCGCCTCAACCTGCAGAAATTGTGATGCCTGCTGCCGCACCTGCCCCGCAACCGCGGAACGGTACCCCCTACACGATTCGTAAAGGGGAGTCCCTTTCGGCCATTGCGGTCCGGAACAAAATGAGCTGGCGCGAACTTGCGGACTACAATTATATTACCAATCCGAACCATATCCGCTCCGGTCAGGTTATTTTAATTCCTAACCGGGGGGCACCTGCCGCCACGAACACCCGCACTGTCGCGACTCCGGTTGTGCCTTCAACCCCTGCGGTCTCCAGTAACGGCAAAACCTATGTGGTTCAGTCCGGAGATTCCCTGAGTGTGGTGGCCCGTCGTTATGGAACCTCGGTGAAAAATTTAAAAGCAGTCAATGGATTGAACAGCGACCGTTTGTTGGTTGGACAAGTCTTAAAGCTGCCTACGGGATCTTCTGCATCCACACAGCCAGCCATTGAGATTTCCCAGCCTGCACCCCGGCCGACTGCGGTTCCTTCCCGTCCCGTACCGACGCCGGTTCCTTTTGTTGAACCCGAAGTGGAAGCGCCAGTGGAAATGAGTGAAGCAAATCTGACCGCGGTTGATCCTGTCGACACCAAAGCTTTCCCGATTATCGTGCAGGAAGGGGATACCCTCCAAAGCATTGCGGACAGCTACATTGTGAGTGTGGAAGATATTCGTAAACTCAACAAACTGCCTGCCAATTCCGAAGTGAAAGCCGGGCAGAAATTGAAGATTCCTTCTAGTAGCGTTTATTAAGCAACGGCTTTTGTATGCCGGGATCTAAGTCGCGCCAACGGAAACCTTCGTCCAGATCGGAAGAGGATAGTGCTTCTCCGGGTGCGGCGAGGGTCCTGATCCTTTGTGTGTTGGTCCTGTTTGCCTTCAGCATCACCATGCTGTTCAGTATTGGCATCGGACAGACAAATCCTCTACACTATCCCCTGCGTCAGCTGGCCTACGCCGTGGTCGCCGCCGGGGGCTGTGTGTTTACAGCCTTCGTGCCGCCACTGTATTGGAAGAAGTTAATGCCCCTGCTTTGCGGGATGACCATCATTCTCCTGCTCATGGCGAGATTTGCGGGAAGGGACATTGCAGGTGCCCACCGCTGGTTAAGTTTGGGCCCGGTGAATTTTCAACCCTCGGAATTGGCCAAATTGAGTGCGATTCTTTGGGTGGCGACCTGGTTGAGTGTCTACCGCAGACGTGCATCCGAGTTTATTCGGGGGTTTTTACTTCCGGCTGCCGGATTGGGTGTGTTGTGTATGATGGTGCTGATTGGACCCGATTTCGGAACCACCATGTTAATTGGGGGTACCGGAATTCTGGTGATGTATATCGGGGGCACGCGGATTTTCTATTTGTTGATGTCTGCAGTTATTGCACTGTCAGGCCTGGGTGCATTGATCATGCAGGACAAAGAGCGGCTGAGCCGGATTACCTCTTTTACGCAACCTGAGAAATATGCGGCCGATGATGCCTACCAGCTGATGGCATCCTTGCTGGCCTTCATCAAGGGGGGCTTGACCGGGGATGGTATTGGGAGAAGTTTACAGAAATTTGATTACCTTCCGGAAGCCCACACGGACTTTATTTTAGCGATTTTGGCCGAAGAACTTGGGTTGATTGGGACCTGTACAGTGATGCTGCTCTATCTGACAATTTTCGCTTGCGGCATGATCATTTCGATGCGCTGCAAAGACAGCTTTTCCCGATTGTTGGGGTTCGGAATTACGGTGCTGATCTTTTTGCAGTCGGTGATTAATGTCGGCGTGGTCACCGGTTCCATGCCCACCAAGGGCTTGCCGTTGCCCTTCGTGAGCTATGGTGGATCCAGCCTGGTCTTTATGGCGGCCATGGTGGGGATCCTGGTGAGAATTTCCCGGGGAAATTGCAGTGGGAAAGATGAAAAATCCCGCCGGCTTGATGGTCAGCAGTGGATTTGAGAGCGGGGCAAAGAAGCGAATATCTGACTTTTCAAATCTTGCGCTGAAAGGAAAGTCGATGGATCGGTTTGCTGTCCCGATGGATCAGCTCAAAATCACTGACTTCATCTTCCTGTAAAATATAGGGCTCGGTGGCGCGCCAGCGTTTGTCCGCTGCAAGGAATTCACAAACCTGCTCGAAATAGGGTTCATGGTCGGTTGCAAAGTGAACCACGCCTTTTGGAGAGAGGGTTCTCTCCAGAATATCCAGAAATCCGGGGGAGAGAATGCGGTTGTCGACGTGTTTGTCTTTGGGCCAGGGGTCCGGGAAATATACGTAACAGATATCAATCCAGGCATCGGGAATCAGGTAGCGCATCACGTAGGTGGCTTCCAGACGGAGAAGACGAATGTTCGATAGACCTGCGCGAACGGCCTTTCGGTCGATTTTCCGGACCCGCCGGAGTTTGCGTTCGATACCTAACAAGCGCATGTCCGGATGATGGGCGGCATGTGCCAGCAGGAAGCGTCCTTTTCCGCAACCGAGATCAATGGCGCGGGGACCGTTTTGCTCCCACTCATGGTCCAATTGCATGGGCCCCAGCCAGTTGTCCGGCCAAAGGCGAAGGGAATGTTCATCAGGGACAGCGGGAACAGATCTCATGTGCTTACCTGTTCACGGATGTCTTTCACATCCTGTTCAATGCGTTGACGGAGTTTTTCCTGGTCGGCAATCGGAGTGGCGGAACGTTGAAATTGAATCAAATCCACTGTCAGTTCGCGTCCATAGAGATCCCCTTCAAAATCCAAAAGGTGAACTTCTACCAACCGTGGGTTGTGAGTGATGTACCCCGCACCGGTATAAAGTTTGCTCCCAAGGTGAACCGTCATTGCATAAACGCCTTCCGGGGGAAGCATTCGTTCTGATTCCGGGGTGAAATTGGCGGTGGGGAAACCCAGTTCCCGACCATATTTTTTCCCGTGGTTTACTTCTCCGGATAAACGGTAGGGACGTCCCAGGAGTTCGGCCGCGTCCTTCATGGCCCCTGCCTGAACTAAGTTTCGAATCCGGGTGCTGGAAATCATTTCACCGTTGGCTTCAACGCCTTCGGCGATCACCACTTCGATGGCATTTTCTGTCGCCCAGGACTGAAGCAATTGAATATCCCCCCGTCCCTGTTTCCCAAAACGCCAATTGGGTCCCACCACCAAGCCCTTGAGTTGAGGAATCCCGGTTTTCAATTGCTGGAGGAAATCTTCCGCTTCTTGATTTGCCAGTTCGGGATTAAAAGGCAGGCGAAGTTGGAAATCGACGCCCTGCTTTGCCAGATTCTGAGAAATTTGGGTTTCGCCGGACAAAAGAGGAGGGGCCGTTTCCGGATGAAGAACCCGAGATGGATGTGGGGAAAAGCGGAGGATGCCGGTTTGGGCCTGATGCCGAACGGCAAGGGATCTGGCTTGTTCAATGACATGTTTGTGTCCAAGGTGCAGGCCATCGAATGCTCCGATAGCCAAAACCATCGCGGCTTGCGGAAGTTCGGTTAAGCTGGGATAGGAGGGGACGTCGTTCTTCGGATGTATGACGGGCAGGGGAAGCAGTCGATCCTGAAACTTTTCAATTTCCATCTCCCGGATGGATTCCACTTCGATTGCATGGCGTACATCAAAATCTCCGGAAGAGGTTCTGCGCAAGGCGGAAAGGTGTGCGCCACATCCCAGGATCTGTCCGAAATCGTGGGCGAGGGTGCGGATGTAGGTTCCTTTGCTGCACACGATCCGCACATCGATTTCAGGGATCCGGACTGCGGTAATTTCGTAACTGTAAATGGTCACCGGGCGGGGAGGGCGCTCAATGACTTCGCCTTTACGTGCCAGCTTGTACAAGGCAACCCCGTCCTTCTTAATGGCGGAGACCATGGGAGGGATTTGTTCAATATCTCCGGTGAATTGTGGAAGCAGGGCTTCGAGTTTTTCACGGGTAAGTCCTTCCGGAACGGGACGGGTTTCTTCCACTTCCCCTTCGGCATCCTGGGTATTGGTGGTGCTGCCTAAGGTGTAGGTGCCCTCATACACTTTTTTTCCACCCATTACAGCGTCGCTGCATTTGGTGCCTTTGCCGATCAAAAGCACCAGCAGGCCGGTGGCCATGGGATCGAGAGTGCCGCCGTGTCCGACTTTATTCAGACGGTAGCGACCGCGGACAAAGTTCACCACATCGTGGGAAGTCCAGTCCTGAGGTTTGTCGACCAGGAGAAGTCCGTCGAGTTTGAGACCGTTGCGTCTACCCCTCCGCGGACTCATCGGGCGTGTCCTCGGCCATAGGGGGCAGGTTGTCTAGAATTTGATAGATCCGGTCGGCATGTTCCTGTCCGTGATCCGCCATAAATTGCAGATGCGGAGTGTATTTCAGCACGATATTTGTGGCGATGAGTTTTTGGAAGTCGTGACGGTTCCGGTTCAGCGCCTTTACCACTTCTTTTGACTGTGTTTGCAGTTCATCGTCTTCTAGTACAGACACCATGACCTTGGCTTTCCGAAGGTCAGGGGTGCATTCGACCGCGGAAATCGTGACCCGGGCAAGATCAAGCGATTGCGAGATCTGCAAGGAATACAAACCGTTGGCAATTTCGTGGCGCAACAGTTCGTTGACCCGGTCTACGCGTTTACTGGTCATGGTGGATTACAGGCCTTGTGCTTTGTCTTCGGTTACGTAGACTTCAACCACGTCACCGACTTCAAAGTTATCAAAGTTTTGCAGCTTGATACCGCATTCCTGACCGTTTCCGACATCTTTCACTTCGTCTTGGAAGCGTTTGAGTGTGGAGATCGTTCCCTGATAAATAATGTCTTTACCGCGGAGAACCCGGGCACGGGAATTGGCGCGGATACGGCCATTGGTAACGATACAACCTGCCACGTTTCCTTTTTTGCGCAATTTGAACATGGCGCGGATTTCGGCGGTGGCCACGACTTTTTCGTGTTGAACCGGTTGCAGGAGACCCAGCATGGCGGCACGAACTTCGTCGATCAGTTCATAAATGATATCATAGAGGCGAATTTCCACCCCGTCCCGTTTGGCTGCTTTCACGCCGGCATTTTCTTTGGCCACATTAAAGCCAATGATAATCGCGTTGGAAGCTGAGGCCATCAATACATCATTTTCATTGATGGGGCCGATGCCTTTGTTGACAAACTTCAGGCGGACTTTATCGCTTTTGATTTCCTCAAGTGACTGAACGATGGCTTCCAGGCTGCCTTTTACATCACATTTAAGCAATACGGCAAGTTCTTCCACGTCGTCCAATCCGGCCTGGGCAAAGAGGTCGTCCAGTGAGGCGCCGCGTTCGGGTCCCTGGAGTTCTTTCATCCGGTTTTCCGCTTTGACTTCTTCACTGCGGGAACGGGCTTCTTTTTCGCTGGCCACGACTTCAAAACGGTCGCCGGGGCTCGGCACATCACCGAGGCCCATCAGTTTCACCGCATGAGAGGGCGGGGCAACTTTGACCCGTCCGCCATTGGGGGAAATCAAGGCTTTCATTTTGCCGTAGGTTTCTCCGCAGAGGACGATGTCTCCGGCTTTGAGGGTTCCTTCGGTGACCAAAACACTGGCGGTAGCGCCCATGCCTTTTTCGAGTTGTGACTCAATCACATAACCGGCCGCATTCACGGAAGGTTCTGCTTCGAGTTCCAAAATTTCGGCTTGGAGTAAAATCATTTCCAGCAAGGTGTCTAAGCCTTCGCCGGTTTCCGCACTCACCGGGACCGCGACAATTTCGCCCCCCCATTCTTCTGGGGTGAGATCCGCTTTCTGCATGTCGGTGTAAACCCGATCCGGATTGGCGTTGGGCAAATCAATTTTATTTACCGCAACCATAAGTGTCACATCCGCAGCCAGTGCATGCTTGATGGCCTCTTCAGTTTGCGGCTTAAAGCCTTCATCGGCAGAAACGACAATCACGACAATGTCGGTCAGGTCGGCTCCGCGGGAACGCATGGAGGTAAACGCCGCATGTCCGGGAGTATCAAGAAAGGTGATTTCCTGACCGTTCACATCTACGGTGTAGGCACCGATATGCTGGGTGATGCCTCCGGCTTCACCGCGAACGACATTTGTCTTGCGGATTTTGTCCAGGAGAGAGGTTTTGCCATGATCGACATGACCCATAAATGTGACCACTGGCGGACGGGTTTTGCTTCCCTCTGCTTTCGGTGCACCTTTTTTGGTCTTGGTCTTTTTGGTCTTTTTAGCTTTTTTCTTTTTCTCTGCCGGTTTGGCCGGCGCTTCCGCTTTGCTTTCTTCCACAGCCGGTTTTTCCGGAGCGGGCGGGGCAGGAGGGGGCTTGGGTTTCGGTTTTTCAGTGAGAACCGTAAATCCGTGTTCCTCGGCTAATTTTTTCGCAATTTTTTTGTCGATCGTTTGGGTGATACTGGCAAAGACCCCGGTTTTCATCAGCGATGCGATGAGTACGTTGGGTTTTACATCCAGTTTTCCGGCAAGTTCTTTTACGGTGATGTTTTCAAAAACTTCAATTTGATTGCTGGGAGTTGCTTCCACTTCCGGTTCGGGCTCCGGTTCTGCTGTCCCTTCAGGTTCCGCCGGGGCCTCTGCGTCATCCGCAACGACCTCTTCCTCTCCGGGAGTGGATTCTTCCATTGCTTCCGTTTCCGGGGCAGACTCCTTTTCTTCCGTCCATTCCGGGGCTTCCCCGGTGGCGGCTAGGGTGACGATTTTCACCTGTTCGTCATTCAGGACGCTGAAATGGGTTTGCACCTCGATGCCTTCCATTTCAATCAGTTCAATCAATTCCTTATTCGGAATTTCCAGTTTTTTTGCCAGTTCAAATACTCTCATAAATTTTATTCACTACTTCCGAATTGCTTTTCGTAGGCCTTTTCCGCAGCGCGACGGATGCTGGCAGCAGTGCCCTCATCTATCTTATCGCCGTCCACTAAATCACTTACCTCGGCGGCCATAATGCCTTCGAGACTGAGGAAGCCGTTCTGTACCAGGACCAATGCCTGTTCTTCGCCAATACCGTCAATTTTGGCCAAGGTTTCAATGGCCATGGCCACGCGTTCTTCAAAGCCCATGGCGCTTTCGTCACGACTGATGTCGATCTTCCAGCCCGTCAGCTTGGAGGTCAAACGTGCGTTCTGCCCTTTTTTGCCGATGGCAAGGGAAAGTTGGTCCTGATGGACTTTTACATTTACGGTCTGGGTAACTTCATCGATTTCAACCGTATTCAGTTCTGCAGGCTGCAGGGAGTTACGTACCAAAGTTTCGATGTTGTCATTCCAGCGTACAATATCAATTTTTTCGCCGCCGAGTTCACGGACGATGTTTTTTACCCGGATACCCCGCAGACCTACGCAGGCACCAACCGGATCCACTTTGGGGTCCTGGCACCATACGGCCACTTTACTGCGGAAGCCGGCTTCCCGGGCGATGCCGCGGATTTCCACGGTTCCTTCCGCGATTTCAGCAACTTCGAGTTCGAAGAGCCGGCGCACAAAATTGGGGTGGCTGCGGGAAAGCAGGATCTGAGGACCGGAAGGGGGATTGGTTACACTCACCACATAACAGCGAATGCGGTCATTCACGTTGTATTCTTCAGTGGGGACGCGTTCGCGTTGCGGAAGGATCCCTTCTCCGACCCCGAGGTCAACAAAGACATCATTGCGCTCAAAACGGCGGATGGTTCCGGTAGCAATATCGCCGGCCCGGTCCTTATGTACGTCGTAGATTTTTCCCTTTTCCGCATTGCGGATGTGGTGGAGAATGGCTTGTTTCGCGGTTTGGGCGGCGATGCGGCCGAAACTTTGCGGATCCACATTGTGTTCCACCATATCACCAACCTGGGCGTCGGGATTGGTTGCTTTTGCATCCAGTAAAGAGATTTCAGTTTCGTCGTTGGGGAATCCACCCACAACTTTTACTTGGGTATAGGCGTGAACCTGCAAGGTTTTGCGGTCTACTTCAACCCGGAGCTCGTCCTGAGCATTCATGCCTTTGCGGGATGCTGTCATCAGGGCGTTTTCCAGCGCCTGAATGAGGGTTTCGCGATCGATACCCTTTTCCCGTTCATAAAAATCAATGACTGCCTGTAATTCCGAATTCATATCTGTACCTGTTAGAAAGACTTAAACTGGTTTGCACCGTTCGGACCTGGAGACAAAAAAAAGTGGATCGAGGACCCACCCGTTTCAGCCTGCCTGATAAAAACGACGTTCGGGTTGATAACGCATCTTTATGCTTACGTCAATGACGTATTGCGCCGGATTTCGGATGAATTGCCCGTATTTCATGTGCAATGTGTGCTGGAAAATTTCAAAATTATCCATTTCCGACGCTTTTGAAGCTTCATTCGGTTTTCCGCTTGCACTTGCGGTTGGTTGCGGCTGAAAGCGCGATCTCCCTTTTTAGAGAGGGGTGCGGATGCATGGGGTAAAGGAATGGACTTGATCCTCCTGCATGAACAGGGGGAATTCCACCACCGGGAGATGGTGCAATCTGTCTCAGTTGTCACATTTAAAGTCTCAATGTTTTCATGATGGAGACATTATGACTCTATGATATTGGATTAATAAAATGTATAAGTACCTAATATATAGGGGTTTAAGGTTTTTAATAAAAGTTGGCATGCGTATTGCTATTTCTCATGGCGTCTAACTAAACCTAACAATGGAGAATAACAATGGTACATACAAGAACCCCATGGATCTTTCAGGATCTGGCAGAGGAATTGGATCGGATGAGTCGAAGCAACTTTTTGAGGCGCTGTGGAGCCGATGCCTCTCAGAATCCAGGCGTTGCGGCATTGCAGGTCCGCGAAAACGAGGCGTCCTATACCTTGGATCTTCCCGGTGTCGCCGAAGAGGATCTGGAATTGGTCTTGGAGCATGATCGTTTGCGCATTCAGGCCCGCCGGGATGATGTGTATAAAGAATCAGACAAAGTACTGCTTCGTGAGCGGAGTTATGGAGAGTTCACGCAGGAACTCAAGCTCCCCTGGCCGGTTCGCGAAAATGAAGTGGAAGCCTCTTTAAAGCAGGGGGTGTTGCAACTGGTCTTGAAGCGTTCCCCCGAGGCGGGCCCTCGCAAAATCAAAGTAAAATCCAACTAAAATAACCAAGAAGGAGTCAGAAATGATATCAACAGAAGAAAAAACAACGAAGAATGAAACCACAGAGTCTGATGTAGAGGCTTGTGTCGTCGAAAAAAACTATATTCGTCCGGTATGCGATGTTTATCGCGATGAGGATGCGGTCCGGATCCTGATGGATTTACCGGGGGCGACGGATGAAGCCGTTGAGGTTTCGGTTCACGACGGGCAGTTGAATATTCAGGCCGAAGTGATCCGTTCGGAAGGGGAGGTTCGTGTGTACGAACGTTCTTTCCGGGTGGACCGCCGCATGGACACGGCTCAAATTGAAGCCTTGTTGCAGCGGGGGGTTCTGCAATTGCGAATTCCGTTTAAAGAGGAGGTTCGCCCCAAACGGATTGAAGTGAAAACGGCAAGCTAAAGCAAATGAAGCTTGCACGGGGAAGAAGTGATGAGCTTCTTCCCCGTTTTTTATGGGGCCGAAGGGTGGATTCGACCTTGCCCGCAGAGTGCGGATCATGGTAAGGAATAAAACAATCCACTTTCCGGGTGAACTTTTAACCCAACCGGGGGTATTATATATTTATGAAAGTCTTCACTACATCCCATTTCCGCAATAAAAAATCCGGCTTTACTTTGGTCGAGCTGATGGTGGTGATCATGATCATCTCCATTTTATCCGGTGTGGTCCTCTCAGCCATGAACAGTTCGGATGAATCCCGGGCCTTGGATGCGGGCGTCACCCGTATGGACAGTCTTTTTTCTTTGGCCCGCTCCGCGGCAATTACCCGCAAGCAAACGGTTCGGGTTCTCATCAATTTCGATAATTCCAATATCGCATATCCAAACAAACCGCAGCGGATGTTGCGGTATGCCACCATCGTCTATTTGGATGATGATGATGAATGGAAGGCTTATACGGAAGGAGAATTCTTGCCGGACGGCATCTATTTCACGCCGGCATTGAGCACAAAATCCGGAGGGGAGCATCTCTACACCTGGACGGCGAATATCAATGAATCCACTTTGAAAGTAACAGACACGGATGTCTATGATGATGGCAGCCCCTATAAACTGTCCGGAAATGAAGATGCAGTGGCGCATTCCCCCGGACCGAATAAATGGTATTACTTCGAGTTTGCTCCGAATGGTACTTTTCGTAACCCGGGCGTGGGGGTGGTTCTGGCCAGCGCGATTGTTCAACCCAATGCACATTTGATGTTAAATGTGGACGGGGATGCTGAACCTTCAGATATGGCAAAAGGATTTGTGGTGTTTCGTTC
Organism: uncultured Verrucomicrobiota bacterium; assembly: GCA_937127435.1. Taxonomy (GTDB): domain Bacteria; phylum Verrucomicrobiota; class Kiritimatiellia; order SS1-B-03-39; family UBA6053; genus UBA6053. Next base: position 10,392 of record CAKZLZ010000232.1, read on the forward strand.
CGGTAAAGTGCTCCACTTTCAATCCGGGGAACAAATTAAAGAAGGAAACAGTTAATGGACCTAAATAATTCTACTCATCGGAAATCCGGATTTACCCTCGCGGAAATTTTATTGGCAATGATGGTGTTTGCGATTGCGATCACCACGATTCTCGGTCTGCTTGCCCGTTCGATTGAAACCGCGGACACGATTCTGGTGAAAGATGAAGCCATTGCGCTTAGCAGTGCGGTTGACAGTGCGATGTCGGAAATGGATTTTGCCACCGCGTATGATGAAGTGAGGCAGGGCTCTCATCTTTATGCCTATCATTACCGGGCCTACCCCAATCAAACCCCCAATTCGGACGGTACGCTGAAACCTTATCAAAATATGACCGGCACATCCATGATTGGATCTGATTACGTTGTGGTTCCCGGGGTACGGCTATCAGGCGATAGTTTCTTATCAGCAGATATGCCTGCGCGTGATGGACGTTTATTTTACGTCGAACTGTCTGAATCAGAAGCCAATCCCTATTCGATCCAAAACGGAAGCGGGAATTTGCCCGCCAATCCGGATGCGGCCGGTTCCAACGGCTACCCGGCATATGACTCTGCAGTTATCGTGGTATTTGCGGAATTCTATGAAGTGTCGAATACGACTGCGAGTCCTGCAAGTTCAGCAACCCCTGTTTTCTCTTTTAACTTTGCGGTGAGACGATGAAAAATACCCATGTAACCCCCTTTGTTCAACGCCGTCAGGGATTCACCCTGGTTGAGGTACTGGTAAGCTCATTTCTTACTCTCATTGTGATGGGTATGCTGTTCGCGGTCCTGATGGGAACCATCAATGCCTGGGAGGGGGGGACTTCCCGGCTTCGCTCCAGTGGAGATGCCCGGCTGGCGCTCGATATCCTGAAAACCGATTTGGAAAGCATGGTTGTGCGTCAAACCCAGTACAATCAGGAATGGATGTTTTCCGGGCCGCTCACCGAAGATGGGGTTACCGCTTCGTGGCTGATGTTTTTTGCGCCCTCACTTGACCGGGATGAAGGGCAGGATGGTGATATTGTGGCTTTAAGTTATCGTGTGGCCTATCAGGATCCGATCTCCACCGGTGAATACAGTAAAATCTTTGCTTTATATAAATCGATGGTGAGTACCACGAATACCTTCGAGAACGTGCTGGGTCAGAGTGATATTCATGCGGGCTATTGGGGCAGTGTTCCCACAACCGATTCTTCACATCCCACCTATCGCGCCGGGTTGTTGGCTCCGAATGTCGTCGGTTTCGATGTGTCTTTGTGGGTACGCTACATCAATTCCAGTAATGTGGAGGTGCTTGAGCGCTTTGATCGTGATCATTATGTGCGTTTATCAAATGTGCTCCGGATCTATGATGGGAGCACCCTGGTTGTGGAAGGCGGTAAAATCGAAGCCATTGAAATCAACATGACCACCATCAGTGATGAGGGGATGCGTCGTTACGCGTTCTTGAACGACTCCTCTAAATTGGCTGCGATTGTCCGGGAATTTGGCCGCACGCATTCCGTCCGGGTTCCCATTAACTACTAAATTAAATTTTTTCCGGGGATACCAGCTTGATGGCGAAAGAACACCGACAGGGATCGGTTTATTTACTCGTGCTTTTAGTGATGATCAGCAGCATGACTCTGGTAGCAGGGTTGCAGAATGTTTTGTTGCGCCGCACCAAGACCCTGGAACAGGTTCACATCCAACAAAAACTTCATAATACGCTCTTATTGGGCTTGGAAGAAAGTGCCCGCCTGTTGTTGGAAGATGATGATTTGGCCGTCGATGGTTTGACGGATGAATGGGCGCAACCCTTTGAGTTCACCAGTACCGAAGAGGTCTATTTGCAGGTGGTTCTGGAGGATGCCCAAAGACGATTGAATCTTAACCATCTCAGTTTGCCGCTTCGTGCCAATATGCCAAGAATCTGGATGGACATCTTTGCCGACCTTGTACGAAATGCTGAGCTGGAAGTCAGTCCGCAAATTTTCACTATGCTTCAAAATGAAGTCGATCTGTATGAGATCTGGTTTGAAGACCCTGAAATGCTCAAACTGTTGGTGCCGAACGGAGAGCTGCTGCTTGCGGTTTCTGATTCACTGTGCGCTTTGCCCAGACCGGAGAGCCGTCCATTGCTGCTCAATATTAATACGGTGCAACCGGAGGTTTTGGAAGCCTTGGTGGGTGATTCGCTTCAAGGCTGGGTGGACAACGTGCTGATCGCCAGAGAGACGGAACCTCTGCGAAACCTTTCGGGGGTATTGCAACTGCTTCCTGCGCAGATTCAACCGCTGCTTTTATCCGTTCTGGATGTTCGCAGTGAATATTTTACGGCCCATCTTGTGGCCCGACTTGATCAGTCAGAACAAACCCTCACCGCCTTGTTAAAAAGGTCCGAGGGCAATGTGGAGGTCCTTCGATGCCGGTGGTAAATGCAGATTGGCGTGATCCGGCAGCTTGGGCGAAACCCCGGGTGGCCTATGGCATGCTCAAAGACGGTGAGAATTTGCGGGCTTGCAGGATCTCGAAAAGTGGTAAGAAAACGTTTATGCAGTGTAAAGGAGCCGAGTGGATTTCCAATATGGATTTCCGCCCCCGCTTCGAAAAGGAACGGAAATCGGGGGCGCTGCTTGCCGTGGGGCTGGAGCCTCACCGGGTGATGCTTCGCAGCTTGGAATCACCTTTGAAAGATAAATCTAAATCCACAGAGATTTGGGGTACCTTGTTGGATGCGGCGATACCGTTTTCATTGGAAAAGTGCCAAGTTGCATTTTTGCCTGCACCCTCCCTGCCTGATGGCAACCTTCGCTGTCTGGCCGTGGCCGCCCGGTTACAGGATTTGGAAGAACTTTTGGCGGAATGGCAGGACTGGGGATTGGAACCTGATTTAATTGTTCCGGAAGAATTGATGTTCTCCGGGCAAAACGGCGCGTATGTGTGGAAGGGTGATGCCCGTACCGTATTTTCGACCTGGGATGCCGGGGGCTATGTGGAAGGAGGGGGGGCTCTCAAACCGGAGCAACGGTCAAAAGTTCTGACCCGCTTTGAACAATCCCGATCGCCGGATGCGGAAGCCTTGGAGTGGAAAAGTGTGGGGCCGGGTGCAGAGCAGGATCCCGGTTTTCTGGAGCAGGCCCTGGCCTTAAATGCCTGTAAACCGAACCCTTCGCATGCCAATCTCCGGGCGGCGCCTTTGGCCGCGCCCCCGCTCCTTCAGCGTTACCGGAAAAAACAAAAAACGCTCAAGGTTTCCTTGTTGGTTCTGCTGATACTTCTGGTCCTGCTTCCGCTGCTTTTACGCCAGCAGCTACGTGCAAACCAGAAACACATCCGCTCAGAAATTGCCGGGGCATATCAGCAGTATACCGGCAGCGCAAGTGTCGCACCGGGACAGGAAGTTTTGCTGGCAAAACGCTACCGGGATGAAAAATGGACGCCTTTATGGGAGTCGGTACAAAATCTTTCCCAACCCAAAGTTTCCAACCTTTTGGTGGAAGTCACTTCGGTTGCCCGGGAAAACGATCTGACCTTTATGCAGATTTCCCTGCGGAATGATGCCATGGAGTTACAGGTGCTGGGAAGTGAAGATGCCGTGGAGGCATTAAAATATCATTTGAATATTTCCGGATGGACCATCAAAGTCACCCCCGGATCGGATGGTGCCTGGAGTTTGAGTGGGAGGAGAGGGGAATGAAGAAGATTTCAAGTATTAAACCCTCCTGGTGGATCTTACTGATTACGGGCATCTTTTTGATCTCACTTTCTTTTGCCTTTCGCTTTGTCCGTGAGGAGCTGGACCGGGTAAACCGCCTGTCCTCCATAAAACAAGAACTGGTTGCCATGGGGACTGATTCCCGACAACAGCTTGAAAACCTGGCGGTCCAGATCGAAGGGCAAAGGCTTGAGCCGAAAAACCTTTTTGCCGAATGGGACGGCAAGGGCATGCTCTTTTTCTCGGAAATCCTTACGGAAGAGCTTCCCGAAGGTTACCGGCATCATCAGGTGACACTTTCTCTGGAAAATCTTCCGGCCGGGGATCTTTCCGCGCTTATTCATTTGGCTGAGAATGCCCAGCCCGCCTGGAGAGTGACGTCTCTGGATTTGGTCTCTTCTGCGGGACGTTTACAGGGAGAGCTCTTGCTGGAAGCACTCGACAAATCCCCGCCGGAACTCTAAAGAAAGTCATGCGTTCACTCTTGGCACGTCGCGAATTAATTCAGGCATTGGTTTCCCGCGAAATGAAAGCCCGCTACAAAGGCTCTTCATTGGGAGTCCTGTGGAGTTTGTTGACCCCGCTTTTTATGGCGGGGATTTATGCTTTCTTCTTCCGCTTGATTTCAGGACGGGCTGCGAATACCTCATCCATTATCGTGGGGGTTTTTGCCTGGCAATTTACCTCCAATGCGGTTCAGCAAGGGCTGGGTTGCATTTCCAATAATGGCAATTTGGTCAAAAAAGTCTCGTTCCCCCGTATCATTTTGCCTCTGTCGGTCACCATGGCTGCCGGGGTGGATTATTTGATCAGTTTGCTGGTTCAGGTGGGTTTGGTCGGATTTCTTCTTTGGCAGGGTGGGGAATTCTACAGTTTACGACTCTTGAGTTTGCCCCTGATATTTCTGCTCCACGCCTGGTTTAATCTTGGGCTGGCGCTGTTATTGGGTTCTATGAATGTGTATTACCGGGATACCCAACATTTTGTCGGCGTGGCATTGAGTGCTTTGTTTTTTCTCAGTCCGGCGATGTATGATTTGAGTTTTGTGACCCGGTTGGCCGGCGATCAAAATCCTTTATTACTCAATATTTACGCGTTGAATCCGCTGGCAGGGATTTTTACGGCTTACCGCTGGGCTTTCTTGCCCTCCGAAACCTTCCCCTGTGACCCCTGGTTATGGGCCGGGTTGATTTGGCCATTCTTTTTCACCTTGTTGGCTGCGCAGATTTTCCGTCGCGCCCAACGCAACTTCGCGGATTTTATCTGATGAAATACGCTATCGAAGCCGAAGGATTAGGCAAATGTTACAAGCTCCGCGGATTGGGTCCGCAGACCTTGTTTGGATCCATTCACCGCACGATTACCCGTCAACCGCCTCAAATCTTCTGGGCCATCCGAAACGCGGATTTTAAAATCCCCAAAGGAGCGACCGTGGGGGTGGTCGGACCCAACGGTGCCGGTAAAAGCAGTACCCTTGGACTTGCCGCCGGCACCATTACTCCGACCGAAGGAAGCATCCGTGCGGAAGGCCGCATTTCCTCCCTGCTGGAATTGGGTGCGGGCTTCCATCCGGACTTAACCGGACGGGAAAACGTCTATTTGAATGCCGCCCTGCTGGGGATTCCCCGTGAGGATATTCGCAAACGCTTCGATGCGATTCTTGATTTCAGTGGTTTGCATGACTTTATCGATCAACCGGTCAAAAATTATTCCAGTGGCATGTATGTGCGCTTGGGCTTTGCGGTGGCCACGGAAGTGGATCCGGATATTTTGTTGGTGGATGAAGTGCTTGCCGTCGGAGATATTGCCTTTCAACTGAAATGTCTCGACCGCATCCGCCAATTTCAGAAGAAAGGGAAAACGCTGATGTTTGTTTCCCATGCCCTGCAGACGGTGGAAGAATTCTGTGACGAAGCTTTTTTGGTTTATAAAGGGGACTTGGTGAAACAGGGACCGCCTGCGGATGTCATTCTGGAGATGATTCGAAACTATTCCGGGGAAGGGGGGACGATCTACGCCCAGGAATTCGGCAGCCGCGAAGTGGAAATTACCGCGGTGAAGATGTTGAACGACAAGGGAGAGGATACGGCCCGCTTCGATAGCGGAACCGCCCTGACCATTCAGATCGATTATGAGGCACACCAGGAAGTGGATAAACCTGTTTTTGGCTACAGTCTCAAAACCGCCAACGGCATGTATGTTTACGGGACCAATACCCAGATCGAAAATGCCGGGGTGGGTACCATCCCCAAAGGGTCCGGTTCGCAGAAAATCATTTTAGATCCCCTAACATTACGCGAAGGAAATTATTTCCTGAGCTTGTCGATTCATTCCTGGGATCACGCCACCCAGTTTCATCGTCGGGAAGATTGGTATCCTTTTGCGGTAAAGAATACCACCGATGCGCCCGGTATGGTGACGTTGCCGACGCGGTTCGAATAGAGCATTTTAAGAAATGTTATAGCCACAAAAAGGCACAAGAAAACGCCTCCCCTATAACCCCACTCTGCAGAAGATTTGGGAGGAACCATAAAAAACACAGAAGACACAAAACCGAATGAAATTCGATGGGAGGGTTGATGAGAAGAATCCATCCCACCTCTTTTGTGATTTTTGTGTGTTTTGTGGTTAAAATCGTTTCAGAACGGGGTTATGGGGGCGGGATGCTTTTCGTGCCTTTTTGTGGCAAAATGCCTTCATAAAGAATTTTAGTGGCTGCGACTTTATTTAAAGTGCTTTCGCATTTATTCAATGAATAGGGATGCATCGGAGATGCAGGATAGTTGTTGGGTGTTAATGAAATCCTGCTTATCCTGAATATCCAACTTATTTTAAACGGTATAATTGCTGGTGGGGCTGATCGACCGGACGATAAGAAATTTCCTGCATCCAGCTTTCCCACTCCGCAGAGATTTCAAACCTTTCGCGCTCCCGTTGACCGCATACGACCCAGTCGAGATCCAATCCACGGATGACCTGCTGAAGTTCTGCTTTGGAGCGGGCTTCATACAGGGGAGACAGATCAGGATGAAGCGTTCCCGGACGCCACTGCTGTTCATGGCCCGTCCAACCGATTAAGCTGTTTCCCGCAGTCCAGGTGCCAAACTTGCTGCTGGACGGGTCATAGGAAGCCCCCGGTGCCTCCGCGATGCGATCTCCGGACTGTATTAATTTGTTTGCGATATACAGGGCGGATTGATCCGAAGACGACATGCGGCTCCAGGCATTCAGGTTTCGATAAGGACTTGTCCAGGCTTCCCGGGTGAGTTTTCCGGCGTAGGTCAATCCGGGGAGGAGGATACAGAACAGCGCGAGGAATCGTAATATTTTGGACCCTGCTTTTTCACAGATATATCCCGCAAACCCCACGGCAGTTAAAATCCCTCCGAGAATCCAAATTTGATAATAAACTTTAAACACTGTATTCATCCGGTTGTGAAAGAGGTCTTTTAAGAACAGCAGTTCCGCGCACAGAAACATACCCAGGATGAGGCAAAGCAGCGCGAATCCAAAGCGGTGGGGTTTATAGAAGAGCATCAGGACGATTCCCGGAACCAGAAAACCGAATACCTGCAGCGCCTCATAAAGGTTCGTGTGGTACTGCTGGTTTATGAGTATTTCCATCTGTGGCCCGCCGGTTCTCGCAGGGTAAAGGAACAGCAGCCCCGGAAGTATGGCGATTGCCAGATGCCGGATTTCAGTTGAGGTGAGTTGTTTCCTTCGCATCCACAGCGCAATCAAGGGAAGGGCCAGGACGGTCGGCACTTGCCACGGGTTGATCCGCCAACTCCAAAAAACCAGTATAATCGGAAGCAGTGCGGTTCCGGAATTAATTTTCCGGGCCCGGAACAATGCGCAGGCGCTGAGCAGAGCCAATAAAAGAAAAGGGAGTCCGATGACATGGGCATGATTGTCACCCAGCCAGAAACTGAAGAAGGGGAATTCGGTGATTAATTCTGTTTCACCGTCTTGTAAAACCCGGCTGGCTTTCCACCACCAAGGGGATTCCTCCGATGTCAGCGCAGAAACAAAGCCGAAAGGGGTGGAGGAAAAGAGCGTGAATAAAAGAGCAAGCAACCCTGCGAAAGAAGCACCGGGTTTTCCCGTGAGCGCATAGCAGGCTTTCCCCGCCTGAAAGGCCAGGAGTCCGGTGAGTGCAAACCAAATAATCTGGCTGAGGTTCACGCTTTCCTGAATCGGGAGTCCCAGTTTTGTCCCCAGCATTGCGAGTGCCTGATGCCCGTCACTATAATAACTCGAGGCTTCCCCGCCAAACCATGCATCCTGAATCGGGGGGCTGTTGGAGGCCGCCGCAGCCCGCATCCACATCAGGTCCATGGGTTGTTCGGTATGGGTGACGCCCGGATCGCTGGCCCGGATTCCCGCCCAGTACCAAAACAGCAGCGTAAAAACCAACCAGCCTTGGAGGAAAGATTTCCGCATCCGTGCCCGGGTGCCAAAACCGGGATTGCAGGGTTTAAAAAAGAATTGTCTGCCGCTCAGCCCCACGCAAGCCATCAACAGGACGGCCCAGACAAAACGGTTTTCAAACAAGCCTGTCCGCCACCACAACTGCGCGGCCAGCACATAAACGAATATGCCTCCGGCCATGGCCAACCCTGATCCGCGGTCCGGTCGGCCTTGAAAAAGGCGGGTGAACCACGGCCAAGCCGCAAAGGCCATGAAGTGCAGGATGACAAACACCCGCAGCGCAGTCAGCCACCAGATCGGATCATGAAGGGCAACGGGGGGCATTTTTCCTGCGTTCGGAAGACGGAATTTCAGGGATTCCGAATTTCGGAAGGGGCGAGTTGAAGTTGGTCCGCTACTTTTTGGGTGAAGCTCATATATTTATACGCTTCCGGAAAAGAAGTGAGACGAATATTTTCGTTGCCGCGAATGGCCCCGATGAATTCCTCTTCCACCCGCCAGGATTCTTGTTCGCTCTCAGGAACGGAAAGGACTTCCGGTGAATTTTCAGGACGGATCAGGGTCAACTCTCCGGAAGCAATGTTCACCCGCAGGGTTCCGGTACTTCCATAGAGGATAAAATCATTCGGGGTGGGGCAGGCGCCGGTGAGTTGACTGCAACGAAGGTGATAACTCGCCCCTGATTTCAAATTACCAAAGACATCGAGATGGTCGGGAATATGCAAATCATGGAGTTGGTTTTCCGCATCCATGCGGCGTTTTACTTGAATGCGGCCGTGTGCTTTAATGGTTTCCGCATGACCCAACCAGCGGGCCATGGCTTCGTAATAGATCCCCAAGGCCATGGTATTGAGTCCGCTGAGGCGAACATCGTCGCGCCAATTCATTTTTCGTTCAACGTTTATAAAATTTCCGGCATTGGCAAACACATCGACGGCCAACACTTCTCCGATCATTCCTTCGTCCAGTTTGCGTTTTATAAATTGATCCCAAGCTAAGGTAAAGGGGCTGGGGACAATTTGTGCAATCAGGTCGGGCCGGGATTTGGAAGCGAGGAGCATTTCGGCCGCTTCTTTGGCATTCATGGCCATGCGGGCTTCGCAAAGCACATGTTTACCCGCCTGCAAGGCGGCAATGCTGATCGGGGCGTGTAAATAGGGCCAGGTGCCGATCATAATGGCATCCAGCGCCGGATCTGAAACCACATCCTTCCAATGGGCCGCGATACGGGGAATCCCGAATTCGTCGGCTGCCCGCTGAGAGCTTTCGGCACTGCGGTTGCAGACCACCGAAATTTCGACCCCGTCGATCGCTTGTAAACCGGGAATATGACGGCCTTTGGTGTTTCCGCCGGCGCCGATGATGCCGACTCGAATCTGCTCTGTCATGTTTAAATCCCCAAGTTACTTAATTGATGACAAATGTTGTTTACCACTGCGGTGAGTTTTGGATAGCTGGCTTCAAATTCACGGGTGGATTTCTGCAAACCATCCAGGGCAATATCCAACAGGTCCTGATCCTGTTCCTGACGTAACGCTTCCCGTGCGCTGTTTTCGGTAAACCCGGCAATACTTTCCGCGCGGTCTTCATCATCCAACTGATCAATTTCCAAGCGGAGCTCGGTTACCAGTTTTTGGAGGGCTTCGCGGTTTTCCGGGTTGAGGTTTTTGGACTTTTTCAGGCGGGTCTCAAGTTTTTGCAGGGTATCTTCGATCATAATTTGTGTCCTTATGGGGTTGGAGCTAGTGTACAAATCCGGAAGCGATCCCGCAAACTTTCATATGAGAAAAAGTGCGGTATTTAAACAGGAGGCGAAAGAGGGGGACGTTTAGGCCGGTTCTCAATCTCACGCCGGAATATCTCTACAAGTTTTTGATCATCCCAATAATTTTCGCGTAACCAAGCGGGAACTTTTTCTAAGTCGACAGTGTCATCGGGCACCCAACCGATGCGGATCGCGGTGGCATCCTGATCTTTCTGATGCGCAACCATTTCTGCCATGGCTTCCAGGACCCGTTTGGCGTGTCCATAGGTGTTCACTTTCAGATGGGGGGCTTTGGGTGCGGCCCAGTCAGATGACGCAATAATTAATTTGGGGACTTTGGCTTTCACACAGGCCGCGACCAGGTTTGCGCTGTGAATGACGGATTGAAAATGGATGAAGTCTTCATGTGCGGGATCTGCTGAAGTCGCCAAATGAATAACCACGTCGGCTGTTTCAAGCAGGGGAAAGAGAAGGTTGTCCGGTGCCAACTCGGCCAAATCACAAACGACATCCGCTGCTGGATTTTTGTCTACACTCATTGCATCGGGCCATGCCTGCTTCAGTTTGCGGCCAATGGTGCCGCAACCTCCCAGGATGATGATGTTATGGTTTTCAGGCTGCGTTGTCATTTCCGGGGATAATCAGATATGTGCGGTTGAATATCAACCTGATTTACCCTTCTTTTAAAATCAAGGGTTTTACTTATTCCATATACCAAAAAAAACGGCCTTCCCGAAGGAAGACCGTTTTTAGATTCAACGGGACTGGAATCAGTCTTCGTTGCTGGCGGTATCGTCGTTTTCTTCCGCCATCTCAGCCTGTGCGGCTTTGAGACTCAAAGAAACGCGACCGTTGTCGCTGACGTCCAGACATTTTACGGTGATGACGTCGCCCACATTGACGATGTCTTCGGTCTGGTTGACGCGGTAATCGGCCAATTGGCTGATGTGCACAAGTCCTTCGAGTCCGGGGAGAATTTCCACGAACGCACCGAATTCTTTGGTGCCGGTTACTTTACCGGTGTACATTTTGCCGATTTCGGCTTCGCCGGTACTGGCTTCAATGTCGTTGATGGCGGCTTTAAGCGCATCGCCGTCAGGACTGAAGATGGTAACGGTTCCGTCGTCTTCAATGTCGATTTTCACACCGAAGTCGTCCTGGATGCGGCGGATGTTTTTACCACCCGGTCCGATCAGGGCGCCGATTTTTTCAGGATCAATTTTGATGCTTTCCAGACGCGGTGCGTAGGCACTGAGTTCTTCACGCGGTGCGGCAATAACAGTTTCCATGTAATCCAGAATCTGCATGCGACCGGCAGAGGCGAGTTCGAAAGCGCCTTCGACTTGTTCCCAAGTCAGTCCGGGGATTTTCAGGTCGACCTGGAAGGAAGTAATTCCGGCACGGGTTCCGCAGACTTTAAAGTCCATGTCGCCGCAGTGATCTTCGGATCCGAGGATGTCCAATACCAACTGGCTTTTGCTTTCGTTGGCGAACAGACCCACAGAAATTCCGGCTACGGGCGCTTTGATCGGTACACCGGCGTCCATGAGGGCGAGGGTTCCCACGCAAGCTGAGGCCATTGAACTGGAACCGTTGGATCCCATAATTTCGGAAACCACGCGGATGCTGTAGGGGTAATCTTCAGGAATGATGTTTTTCAGTGCGCGTTCGGCCAGGTTACCATGTCCGATTTCGCGACGGCTGGTCATGCCCAAACGTCCAGCTTCACCTACACAATAGGGAGGGAAGTTGTAATGGAGGATGAATTTCTTTTCGCGGATGCCGCCGGTGATACCGTCCAGAGACTGTCCGTCACTGCTGGTTCCGAGGGTTACAACGCCAACAGATTGGGTTTCACCACGGGAGAAAGTACCACTGCCGTGGGTGCGGGGCAAAAAGCCGATTTCGGCGTCGAGCGGGCGAAGTTCGTTCCAGGCACGGCCGTCGATACGTTTGCCGTGTTCCAGAACGTTGTTGCGGACCACTTCGATTTCGAGGGCATCGAAAAGGTGGAAGTACTCGTCCTCGGTCATTTCCGGGAACTTTTCGGTCATGAGTTCTTTCAATTCGTCACGGATTTCATGCACTTTGTCCTGGCGCTCAATTTTACCGGCGATGCAGAGGGCTTCAGAAAGTTCGGCACCTTTAAAGGCAACCGCGGCTTCCATGAGGCTGGCGTCAACCGGCGTGACTTCGATCACTTTTTCGGGCAGGCCGAGTGCTTTGCGCAATTCGAGCTGGGCATCGATGATGGGCACGATGGCGGCATGGGCGGCTTTAAGGGCCTTGATCATGTCGGCATCGGAGATTTCTTTGGCTTCGCCTTCCATCATCAACATTTTGTCGCGGGTACCGGCAAAAACGAGTTCAAGATCACTCTTGAGCATCTCTTCCTGGGTGGGTTCCAACACGATTTCGCCGTTAACCATACCTACGCGAACCGCGCCGATGGGTCCCTGGAAGGGGATTTCGGAAATGGTCAACGCGGTACTGGCGGCATTAATGGCCATGGAATCGGTTTCCTGTACGCCGTCGGTACTCATCAACATCATGTTGATCTGTACGTCGTTGTGGTAACCTTCGGGGAAGAGCGGACGGATGGGGCGGTCAGTGACCCGCATGGTCAGCACTTCTTTTTCAGAAGGTTTGGCTTCACGTTTGAAGTATCCGCCGGGGAAACGTCCCGCGGCATAAAATTTTTCGCGGTATTCAACCTGCAGCGGGAAGAAATCAATTCCTTCGCGGGGTTTTTTTGATCCGGTAACGGCACAGAAGAGAACGGTCTCTCCGATACGTGCGGTAATAGCACCTGCGGCTTGAAGGGCGAGGACGCCGGTTTCCATGTGCAGGGTTTTTTCGCCGACCTTAATTTCGGTGGCAGTCGCTTTTTTTAGTATGTTCGTCATAATGCTTCTCTTTATCTTCTTCGTGCGATCTTCTCTGGTTGCTTCGCTTCTTTTACTTCTTTGATAAAATCCCGGGAAGAAATCGGCCTGAATTACAGGACGGCAACGGGATTGGGCCCGGAATGGGCCTGGGGTACAGAAAAAACCCACCCGATCGGGTGGGTTTCATTGAATAGGTTAGCGGCGTAGACCGAGCTTTTGGATAATGCCCTGATAACGGGCTACATCGCGGTCGTGCAGGTAATCCAGCAGGCGACGGCGGCGGCTGACCATGTTTTGCAGGCCGCGACGGGTGCTGTTGTCTTTTTTATGGATCTTGAGATGCTCGGTGAGTTCTTTGATCCGGGCAGTCAGAATCGCAACTTGTACTTCTACGGAACCGGTATCGGCTTCGTGGGTGGCAAATTCCTTCTTGATTTCTTCTTTTGTTGCAGTGTCCATAATTTCTCTTTCTAAAAGTTGGCGTTTGAAACGCTGAGTTACTTGGGGTTTTTAAATAAGTGGCATACTATAGGGATACCTGTCGGATTTGGCAATCTAAAGTTGTAGCAAAATGCAGGCTTTTTTTAATGGCCCCATTTGTCATTTGTCGATTGGTTTTCCGGTTGTACGCCCCAAATCCGGTTTTTCATTCCCATAAGAGGGGGCTGTAAGCGTTTCCAATCCACTGCCGGAGACCAAACAGAGTGATATTCGGGGTGGGGCTCGAGCAAATAGAACAGAAAAACAGCATGGAGTAAGATGGCCGGACTGCGGAGAGGAATGTCAAATTGGCTGTCGAGCAATAGAATCACCAATCCCCAGAAGCAGGCGATACGTAAAGGATTTGCCCATACACTCCGGTCATCAAAGGGTTTGCGGAAGAAGTTTCGGACTTGACGACAGATCATGGGCAGAAAGACCCCCATCACCAACGAGAAGCCTATGAGACCGAATTCAGCAAGAAATTGCATAAAATCGTTATGAACATTGGCTTTTCCTACGCCTAAACGTCCCCATTGTTCAACCGGCAGGTATTGTGAAACAAAATAGCGGTATCCCCAGCCCCCCACGCCATAAAGGGGATTGTCCAGCCACATGGCCCAGGCGGTTTCCACTTGAAAGAAGCGACTGTTGAATTCTTGATAGATGTTAAGATTGACGGTGGCGTTTTGTAGTTCGCGGATATGAATGGGTTGCGTGAACAGCAAAAATGCGGCGGAGAGCCCGGCGGTTAGAATGAAGAGGGTTATGCCTCCATAGACTCTTTGCACCGGGTGGACCCGGGGCCAGGCGATGATTCCAATGCTGATGATGGTAAGAATCAGCACCAGCCATGCACCCAGAATTCCCGCCCGGCTGGTGCTTAAATTGGCGGCGAGGAAAAAAACGGGGGTCCAGCACAAAGCAAATCCGAGGCTGGCATTGTCCCTTTCGGATTCTTCGGACAGGAGTTCCCGAAACAAAAGGCCGATGGCTAAAGCAAACAGGAGAATAAAATAAAGTGCGCCATGATTGGGATATCCAAAAGTTCCGTATACATCTTTGCCAAACTTTTGGAGGTTGTACATGTACTCCCATCCCATTGCCATGTGTACAAATGCAAGCAGTGCATTGAGAAATCCATTCAGGCAGACAATCCAAATCAGAATTTGGGGGCGTAGGTTTTTCCAGCTGTGGCGTAATATGAGAAATAGAGTCACGGCAGGGGCAAACCAGTTCAGCATTTCCAAGGATTCCGCATGGGTGATGGCCCAGGGGAGTGCAGGAAAGGTGGGGGGGGAATAACTGTAGCGGTTCAAGTCAAAATCGTAAATCTGCATACGTCCACTGTTCAGATATTGAAGGGAGAGGTAGCCGAGAAAAAGAGCTGCGATCCAGAACAGAGGGTCTTTTAAAAGTTTAACCAGCCGTTGATTCCGATTTACATCTTTAGAAACCGGGCTGATAAAAAAACAGGCCCAGGCCCAAACACACAACCAGAGAAAAGATTGTTGCCAAGGTTTATATGCACCTCCTGCGGCCCAAACAGGCACGATCAGTAATGGCAAAATTCCGATATAACGAAAAAGAGATAGAGTAGGCATAAGGGCGTGCGGGAAAATAAAAAAAATCCGGAACGTTCCCGCTCCGGATTTGAGGGTAGAGGGGTTTGGCTCAACCCTGTCCATTATATGGGGGAGGTATGACCGGGGGAGGAGTGGCTCCACCCCCCGTGCCGGCTCCACCACCGACCCCGCCACCAGGAGGAGGAACTGAATCTGTTGCAGAAGGGGCGATCGATTGTGCAGTTGCCAAATTAGCCACCAACAAAGTGTAAACCGGATCGGTTAAAGTAATGTTGGGCGTTTTGATTGCGGTTTGCAAATCATTGTTATCACCTGCAAGCTCTTTAAGAAGGGTGATAAATGCAGAGGAGCCGCCCCGGCCAACGGATAATCCTGCGAGGATGGTGCCGAGTGAGCTGGCAGGTGCAATAGACATCAGCTCTGTTGCAAATTCATCTGCTTCTGCCGCATTTAGCAATGCAGCCAGTCTTCCCGCATAAAATGAAATCAGATAATCTTTTTGTTTTTCTGCCATGTCAGTGGCGAGAACCCGGTCGATAATCCTTTTCATCAAGGCGGCGGCTTCTTTCCCGTTCGCATCTCCGAGAAGTTGGGTGATCAATTTAGGGTTGGCCAGCATGTTGGTGATTTGACTATCGGTAGGAGGCTCATAGGCCTGGACGCTCTGCAGCACGGATAATGTGCAGAAGACACCGGCAAGTAATAAATGTTTGATTCTCATGGCAGATCCTAGGTTGGGTTGCTTTTTAAAAATTAATGGGGTTAGTATCGGAGTTGTGCGCCAAGGCTTACTTCGGTTTCGTTGTAACTGTCATTGGGAATGTTACTGTTGCCATCCTCATAACTCACATTGCCGAAAAGGCTCAGCCAAGGTCGGACGGTTTGGTAATTAATGGCGTATTGATAGCGTATGGTTTCTTTTACTTCATCCACTTCTTCTCCGGAAACAAGAATAGGGGAGAGGTAGTCATCTTCGCGCCAGGAGAATACCAGGCTTTGGTTGACTCTGCGGGTGGTTTGATGACGGTAGGAGAGAACCACCGCATTTTCACGGCGTGAGCTTGAATTCGTGTTTGAAATGGAGTCGTATCCATTGCGTCCACTCAGACGAAAAGAGGATTTGGCGGTGGCTTTATAGTTAGCGTTCAACGTATATTTGAGACCGGAATCTTCCAGCTCCACACTTTCGGAACCTTCAGCGGGAATAGGCGTCCGGGTATACGTTTCGTAACCGACTCCAAAGTCAAAACGGAGTTTTTCGGTGGCGGTATAGCGTAAACCGCCTAAAACGAAGGGTTTTGTTGCATCATCTTCGAATCCTTCATCTTGATCAATACCGATGCCTGCACGAAGGTAGGGTTGGCTTTTGTCCGATAATTGGTGGTTCAGTTCCACGATATAATCGTAGCTGGTCCGGTCATTATATTCTTCTTCTACATAAGCGGTATCGTAGTAAGTGAATATAAAAGCCCCGCCCAGACGATTGATGAGGTCCTGGTTGACTTTCAGGCCTGCCCGGGTCATGTCACGCTCAACCCGGTCAGAAATATTTTCCACATCCTGCAAGGGATTGGTGCCAAGATCCAAGCCATCGCTTCCCGCACGGTCAACCGCGTGCTCATATTTACCCGTAATTTCAACCGTGGTGCTTGCCCCGGGACGGGTCCAGTTGAACGCGCCACCCACTCCATATGTTTCTCCATCCAGGTCGGAATAGTCCTGATAGGCATCCTGGCCATACCAACCGTTAAGGTTCAGCCTGCGGTTGTCGTTCACCCGCGTAAGGGCCAATGAGGCTTTGTAGCTATAATAGGTGTCGGATTCGTTTGAATCTAAAGGCGCATCGCCTTCGGAGAGCGCACGACTGCGGACCGCAACATTGTCGTTGTAATTATAGGACAATGCAAGTTGGGGAACCAGTAGGGTTTGTTCTCCAATTCGAATGCCGTTTCCGGGTTGAGCCATCACGTGACTTGAAACACCCATGGCGCAGATGCCAGAAAGAATGAAAGTTGAAAGTTGGATCTTATTCATAAGTTGTAATGGAGTTGTTTAATTCAATCAGTGAGAAATTATGGCTCGTATGAAGATTATGTCTCTTCGAAGGATGACTGACAAGACATAGTTTACTAAAATTTAGGTAAATGGATCCATTTTCCCCTATGTCGGAATTATAATCTGGAAATGGATTTCTTTTTGAACCCGAAGCGTCTGTTCGTTTAAAAACAGTTTTTACCACTCTATAAATGGTGGGCGCGGTGGGAGTCGAACCCACACGCCTTTCGGCACTGGATCCTAAATCCAGCGTGTCTGCCATTCCACCACGCGCCCTTGGAACTGTCTAACCAATAAATTTGGTGGAAGCTGTGGGGCTCGAACCCACGACCCGCTGATTAAGAGTCAGCTGCTCTACCAACTGAGCTAAGCTTCCGTGGGGATTCTCAAACCCGATTCTGGGTGGAAATACAAGCCAAACCGAAAAAAAGCTTTTTACTCTCTGGAGAGAATATCCACTAAATTTTCGCTGGAAGCCCGGATGGCAGGGTAGGCACCAAAGCCCAGACCGGTCAAAAAAGCCGCGGCAAAAGCGACCAGCATGAGTCCCGGGGAAAATACCACCGGGAAATCCAGGGGGCCGGAAGCCATGGTCACGCCCCCCATGGCCAAGAGGACGCCGGCAATACCTCCCGCCATACTGATGAGTACGGATTCCACTAAAAATTGATTTCGAATATCTTCTTTCCGTGCACCCACCGCCCGGCGGATCCCGATCTCTTTCATCCGTTCGGTAACGGAAGCCAACATAATATTCATAATGCCAATGCCTCCGACCACCAGAGAGATGGCGCTAATACTCAGGGAGAGGATATCGAGAAGTTTTTGGCTTTCCTGTTTTGATTTCAACAAATCCAAAGGAATAACCAACTCATAATCGGCCACCCCGTGGTGTCGCGCATCAAGGATGCGGCGGATGCTTTTTCCTGCGGATGCCAGCAACTCCTCTTCGGATAACTGCAATTGGATCTCATCCAGTTCACTCCGCAGCGGAAGATAAGTGTAGCGGTTGATGGCGGTGCCCAGTGGAATGAGGATATCAAAATTGCTGTCATTGGCACCCACGGCTTCAAGTTCCGTCGTGTCCACGTAGCGGTTTGCGAGAATGCCGATCACCCGGTAGGGTTGTCCCCCGATGCGCAGTTCGGTGTTGAGCCAGGCTTCCGGATCCGCAGAATTTTCAATTAAACCCGCCCCCAGAATGGCGACCCGGTGGTTGCGCTGTTGATCGTTTTCATCAAAGTCGTTTCCTCTGGCCAGTTTCAGGTTGTTGACTTGAAGGTAATCCCCAAAAACGGCCCGCACTTGCGCTTCCGCGCGGGGAATGCGGTCGATTTCAACATCCAATACCATATCCCGCAACATGGCGCTGGCACTGATCTCATTCAGGCTACGCTTTAATATTTCCCCGTCTTCGCGGGTTAAGCCCGCGGATCCGCTGGCCCGGGCTTGGTAGAGGGGCTGGTTTTCGAGTTTGCGGTCGATAATCTTAATTAAGTTGGATCCCAGCGCACGAATCTGGTCGGCCTGTTTCTTTTTACTGCCTTCTGAAAATGAGGACATGGCAATTACCGAGGCGACGCCGATGAGGACCCCCAACATGGTGAGTGCGGTACGGAGCTTATGCGCCAGCAATCCTTCCCGAAGTCCAATTCGGAACATATCCTTGAATCCGAGTTTGCTGTCTTTTCCAGAGGGCGGATTTTCAATGGGTTCCACCGATTTTTCTCTTTGCTGGCGGTCTTCCACAATTTTTCCGTCCGACAAGGTGATTTTCCGCTGGGCATGATCGGCGATTTTCGCATCGTGGGTGACGAGCAGAATGGTGAGTCCCTGGGCGTGCAACTCATCCAGCAAGGCCATAATTTCAACGCCGGTTTTGGAATCCAGGGCGCCTGTGGGTTCGTCAGCAAACAATACATCCGGCTTGTTGATCAACGCCCTGGCAATCGCAACCCGTTGGCATTGACCACCTGAAAGTTCATTGGGCCTGTGATCCAAACGGGCTTCCAGACCCACTTTTTGTGCCATTTGGGCGGCCATCTCCAAGCGGTGCGCCCTTGGAACTCCGGCGTAAGCCAGGGGGAGGGCGATGTTTTCCAACACCGTTAGATTCGCAAGCAGGTTAAACTGTTGAAAGACAAAACCGATTTTGCGGTTGCGGATGGTGGAGAGCTCGGCATCGCTGGCCATGGACATGTCTTCCCCTGCCAGCTCATAGGTTCCCTGACTGAGTCGGTCTAAACAACCGAGCATATGCATGAGGGTTGATTTTCCGCTGCCCGATGAGCCGATGATGGAAACAAATTCCCCATGTGCGATATCCAAATCCACCCCGTCCAGGGCGTGGACAGCATGGTTGCCCATGTGATAGGTTTTGCGGGCATTTTTTAAATGGATGACCCTTTTCATTTCCGCCTCCTGTTCACCAGCACTTCGTCTCCATTTTGAAGTCCCCGGGTGACGTCAAACTGACCTTCGGCGGTGAAGGTTCCCTGAATCGCAACCTGTGACATTTCTTTTCCGTCCCGGCGCAGGTCGACATAAAATGTATCTCCGGCGTCTTCCTGTACCGCTTCAGCAGGGATGATCATCCTTTCTCTTTCGGGTTCAAGTTCGATGACCGCTGATGCCGTCATGCCGGGGATGGCCTGGGGGCTTAAATTATCCAGTGACACCTTCACCAGAAACAGGGCCTGTAGGATGGCGGGAGATTGCCGGTAAATAGGGCTTAAATCATTCCGGTCCTGGCCTAATTCAGTCAGGGAAGAGATTTCACCCGTAAATTCCTGATCCGGAAATGCGGTTAAACGGGCGTGGACCCGTTGTCCCACCCGGAGTCGAGGATAGTCGCTTTCATGGGTGATGATGCGTAACGAAAGATCGTTCGGATCCACCACGGTACCAATCATATTCAGACCTCTGACTTTTTGGCCGGTGCTCAGGGGCATCCAGCTGTTGACGGACCAGACCCACTCCTGGGCCAGGCGTAATATGCCGTCGGTCGGTGCGAAGCGCTCGACAATTTTCAGGCGTGCCTGAATGAGGTCAATTTCGTCCTGCGTATGTTCAACTTTGAGCTGTAACCCCTGGATTACCAGATCCTGAATCCGTAAATCCCGGTCTTGTTTTTGCTGGTTTCTTTTGACCGCATCTTCGGCAACTCTTACTGCGGTTTCAAGGGTTAGACGTTCTTCTTCCGGGATGGGACGGCTTGCGAGTTTCAGCTGGGTTTTCTTTTCAAGCAGAAAGGTTTCTGCCGCCTCCATTTCTCTCTGAATTTTCCCCAGGGAAGATGCGGGCGCAAACCCTTTTTCTACCAGTTCAGCTTCACGGGCGAACTGACTGGCTTTGTCTTCCAGATCCAGTTCCGCCAGTTCAATATCAATTTCGCTTAACCGGCGCTCTTCGGGGGTGAGGGGGATCAGGCCCTTGGCCAGTTCGAGCTGGGCATGTTTGAATTCAGCAAGCTTCAGTTGGCTGGTCATTTCAAAGCTGTTGGTGAGCACCGCATATTCCGCAAGTTCGTTTTCGAGGTCTTCATTGACCTGCTCCAGATTTTGCAGCTCCGTATCTAAATCGTTCCGGAGTTCTTCGTCATCCAGGCGCATGACCAGCTGTCCTTTGCTTACCCGGGATCCATCTTCCACGATTTCGGAAATGGTGCCGTCGACGAGGTTTTGAATGCTGGCCAGTTCTTTGGCTTCGAGAATACCGATTTCGGTCAGTGTGGTCGCGGAGCGGTGTGTACGGACTGGAACCCACTTTTCTGAATCTCCCGTTTGCCGGTCACCGCAAGCGCTGAGCAACAGTCCCCCCAGCAGGATCGTGAATCGTAAAACCAGATGATGTTTCGCGTATTTCATTTGTCGAAAGGGAAGATGATCTGGGCAATTGCGCCGGGTTTCAAAGAAGAGCCGCCCTGGTTATCGATAAGTATACGGACATGAAGAACCTGTTCCTGGGGTGCTTCCCGGTTGCCGTAGAGACTTTGGCTGGTAACGGTTTGGCTGGCGGCTTCCAATATTTCATCCCGGTGGATTACTTTTCCCTCCCATTGTATACCGCCTTCGCTGGGGATGCGGACGGTGACCACCATATCCGGGGTTAGATTTTGAATGTAGCGTTCGGGAACCGCAACTTCCACGTAGAGTTTCTCAGCTGCAGAGAGGCTGATTAAGGGCATGCTTCTCCAAACTTTTATGCCGGTTCTGACTTTGCTCTTGCGGAGGCCGTCCCAGGCTTTTAAATATTTCACCAGACCCGATACCGGTGCCTTGATTTCCAATGATGCCATATCTTGAATATGGCGTTCCAGCCTCGCTGTTTCTTTTTTCTCTCTGGCTTTTCTCCAGCGCAATGTGGACTGGGCACGCGAGAGGGTCCGGTAATGCTGGGCTTTCAGTTCGGCCGCAGTTGCGGTTTCCCTTAAAAGGTCCAATTCGGCTTTGCTTTTTTCAAGTTCCGTGGCGCCTTCCACGGCCAGGTCATAATTGATTTTTGCCCGTTCATATCCGAGTTTACTTCGTTTAAGTTCCCGTTCCAGGCGCTCCCGTTCCGCGCTGGCAGTCCATTCTTTATTGCGGATGCTTCTGGCCAATTCACTCTCGGCTTTCTGCACTTGAATTTCCGCCGTGGTAAGATTCAGCCGGTTTTGAATAATTTCCGAAGCGTTTCCTGAAATGTAAACCAGATCCCGTTCACGTTTCATGATTTCGACCCGGTTGCTGGCCGAACTTAACTGGAAGGCCTGTTCGCTCAGACTGATTGCAAGTTCCTCTTCGGCACTTTCCCGTTCCCCCTGAAGTTTTTTGACTTCCATTTTCCGGTTTTCCAAATCTTTAGAGAGATTTTCACTTTCCAGTTTCATCAAGGGTTCGCCTTTTTGAATCTGAAGGTTTTCAGGGGCCAACCAGGCTATTTGAATGTCCCAGGAGCGAATGCGGGGAACCGAGATGATTTCACTTTCAAATGGGATCAGTTCTCCGGTTACCATAAATTGATCGGTGGCCAGTTGCATACCCGGTTCGTCGGTTTCCATCCATTTCCCCTCGGCCTGCAGGCGTTCCACCGTGGGGTGGGGCGGGGTTAAAAGAAATTGATCCGCTTGGATCACCCCGTTGACGGCCTGCATGATGCCATCGACACTGACATGTGCTTTGCCTCCGCGATAGCGGACCCATTCCGCGGGGACGGCCCAGCCGGACAGCGGGTTTTGGGTGGAGATTTCAACCCAACTGTAAACGCCCAGAGGGAGCTGATCGGGAATTTCATCCATTTCGATGATCACATCCACCACTTTTACGCCCGAGGGATTGTCTCCTTCAACCGCATCCCGCGAAAAGGGTGAAATGCTGGAGATCTTGCCGGGGAAGCTGCGTCCCGGGAATAAATTAAAATGGATTTCCGCGGGGTCCCCCTCATGGAAAAGATGCCTGACCTGTTCGGGGATTTCCCCTTCCAGGGCCATACTTTCTTTTCGGGGGATTTGAGCCAGCACCATTCCTTTGGTGGCTTTTCCCCCGAGAGTCAGCTCCCTCTTTAACTGGTTGGAATACATCAAAACACCGTCTGATGGTGCATATAAATATTCATTTTCCAATTCGGTATGCCGGTCGGCCAACTGGGATTTGAGGTCTTGAATTCTTCGCTGTTGCGAAGAGGTCTCAATTTCCAGAATTTTTTCTTTGATGGGAATTTCGGCGTTCAGTTTTTCAATTTCCAAATTCAAATTCCGGATCCGGTACTCCACAATTTCTATACTCAGGGGATGGGCCTTGAGCTGGGTGAGCTCCAGCATTTTTTCCGCATATTGAGTGCGGGCCAACAGTTCCTCGTGCTGTTGCTCGTCTTCTTTGAGCATAGCGGGGGAGATCAGATTGTTTTTTAAACGCTCCCTGCTTTTTTTCAGTTCCTCCGCGGCGGCTTCCAGGTTTTTCTGTGCGACTTCCAGCCGTCCTTCGGCAATTTGAATATCTGCTTTCACCGGGAGGGATTTCAAGTATTCCAGCCTCGCCTGCTGGATGTTCCGCGCATCGATCTTTTCCGCTTTTTCATCTTCCAGTAAGCTGACACTTTTGCGTTTTTCAGCCAGGCGTTTGGCGACATCATTCTCAGCTTCTTCCAAACGGTTTTCCAGTTTGCCGACATCTTCCAGCACCCCTTGGGTATCCAAATGGAAGACCCACTCGCCTTTTTTTACCCGCTGACCTTCGGGAAGCATGTCCTTGAACTGCACCCAGGGAATCGGATTGGCAATAGGATCGTTTTCGCGGGCAATGGTTTTCGCCCGGAACCGCAGTTCAGGTGTGAGGGTCACTTGTTTGGCGCTCCCTTGAAGCGGGAGTACAAGTAGACTAGCACCGTTTAACACGGCGAGCAGAGAAATAATCCGAAGAAACATGGCCTTTATCAACCTAGTGGAAACAGAAAATGCAAGACCCGAGCCTCGGGATTTTCAGCTCCGTCCGCCCATGATCTTTAGAAGATGTGCCCGCCAGGCCAATTCCAGCTCAGACTCACGCATCCCCAGTGAATCTGCTAACAGCCGGGTGCGGGGAATACTCATCATTTCTTTAATATCTTCCGGATCCTGGAGGGTACGGATGTAATTAAAAAAGTTTTCCCGGTTTTCGGGGAGCATACAGAAGTGAAATAAACTCCATGAAAGGGCGTAGGCCTCATGTGCCTCTAATCCGGGCAGATATTCTTCAAAATTTTCGGGCTGACGGATTTCCACCAATCGGGAAAGCGCAGGAATACGGCTGTGCAGATCCAGATGCACCAGGCTGTCCAAATATACTTTATCCGGTTCTCCCGGTGTCGGTGCTTCAAAATAGGCGGCCAGACCCTCAATCAACCAGCCGTTTTCGGTATGAATCCATGAATGAATTCCGTAGGCATAGCTTAGGTGATGTGCCCCCTCGTGCCGCAGGGTGGCAATGGTTTCCTTACGGGCTAAATTTCGAATTTGTGCTTCTGCTTTCTGCTGCATGCGCAGAATTTGTTGGCGCTGACTGTTGCTTTTGGCCTGGTTGAGCATCTGGGCAATGTCCGCATCCACATCCTCACGGATTTGCTTGGCCCTTTTGGAGAATTGTTGGTTAAACACCACCATACGGTCTTCGAGCGGAGAGTAATATCCTACACTGTTGTCCAAGTCCGGCGCAGTATCTTTTTGGTGTTTCCGGTATTCCGTTTCGTTGGTGAAAAATAAGACCTGCAAGCTCTGTTCCCGGTTCGGGAAACGAATGAGGGGGGCGAACAGGTCCACATACTGGGCATGCAGTTCCTCAAGTGTTTTTACAGAACTCGACACTTGATAGTAGGGTGCATCTGTGAGGATGGTGTAATGGCCGGAATAGCTGAGTTCAAAATCAGGAAAACTTTTTTGAAAAAGAATGTCCCGCAAACTCACGTGGGGGAATTCTTTTGCGTATACCGCGATTTCTGAAAGATCCGAAGTGGAGATCTGGGTTTCCAAACGTCCCTGGGTTCCTAAATACTCCCTCACGTTGATCACCCCGGGGGCGGTGCTCAAAATTCTTACATCTTTGCTTTGTCCGTTTTTATAGCTCAGGGAATGGGTGGGCCAACTTTGCTGAAGCCGGGTGACAATTTGCTCATATCCTTTTTTTTCCTCTTCGCTGAAGTCGGCAAAGATTTTTTCTTTTTGAACCCGGGTGTAGAGATTGGGCCACTCCATAAAGTTAGAGAGCGCCTGGCCGGGAACTGTGCCCAGAAACTGATAAAAACGGGGGTCATAATTGTGACTCCACCTTACCAGCTGATACGCGAGTCCCACAACATAGAGCAGGCAGGAGAGGCGCAGAATAAAAAAGATCCGGCGCAGGATCGTAAAAACCCTCTTGTCAGCTTTATGTCGAGATTTCCGTAGCATGCCTCAATCTACGGGAGGATCGGTCTGCTGTCCAGCTCTCATCTTTGAGGAATCAACGATTTCCGTTAAAGATTTTTCAGGCGTTTCGCCTTTTGTAGAACAAAAGAATGCCCACAATGACAAAGTTCAAAATCGCGGTCAACAACTGTGCAAGCATGGACTGGATGACAAAATATTTTTCGGTGAAAATATAAATGCCCAGATTGGCAAACCCGAACAGCAGCCAGGTCATAATGGACACGCCTTCGGCCGAACGGGTTTTTAAGAGTTGCCGTAATTGGAACAGGGTGGCCAATGGCAGGGTGATGGCTGGAATCCATCCGGCAACGTTGATCCAGAATTCTTTGCTCATTAAAGCGTCAACTCTTGTTGCAGCCCTTTTGTACTCTCAAAGTGCAGGGTCTGGTTTTCCCAGGCGAGAGAAACGTCTGTGCCTGCGAATTTCATCTTCACGGGACGGTCTGGCTGCCGGTGTTTGAGCAGGGCGGCAACGGTAAAGGCTTTCTCCGCGCCATCCCCCCGTTGGAAATTCCAGACTTCATCCGGTTGGGCCATACGGTTCTCATCATAAATCGACCCGTCTTTCAGGGAGGTGATCTTTTTAACCGCATCCGCTTCGGAAAGTTTCCGCAAAGCATCAATTGCCACGGGATTGCGTTCAATCGCGGCTTTTGTGAACGGACCCCAGTCGGTTCGGTTCAGATCCCGATAGGCGTAAAATGCCAAATCCACGACCGGATTGGTTTCGCGCATCCCTTCCAGGACTTCTATAATGCGTTCACGTCCCCACTCTGCTTTTAATTCAATTTTGGGGCTGGGGACAAAGGTCCGGTTTTCCGGCAGACGGGGATCGATATGACAGAATTCCACCAGTCGCTGTCCCACATTCCGGGCTTTGGCGTTGGTGCAGCTGAACGCATCCATTAAAGTCGCCAGATCTTTCGGGTCGTTGAGGTCTAAATTCGGATTTTGTTTAAAGAAGTCCTCGAAATTGTTCAGCACAATCCGGCCCTGAATCGGTTCCGCGAAGAATTCGTAGGTGTCAATCTCATCCAGAAGCTTGTCACGGGTATTGTCGTTTACCCGATAGCTGCTGCCGTGTTCGTAGGCAAAAACTTTTTCGGTTTCAATGTATCGGTGACAGCCATGACGGTCCTGGCGAATTTGAAAACACTTTTGCAGATCGGAATGTTGCCGCAGGAAGTTCGACAGAATTTCCATGTCGATTTTTATGGTCAAATACTCCCGTAGTTTTTCGATATTATCCCGGTAGGAATCTGGATCGATGGTGGCTTCGGGATACATGGTGTGGATATATCCGGAATTGTTGGCCACAATCGTAATCTTTTCATTGCGGATCGCGCGTTGGGCCTTCCAGGTGATTTCACTGCCGTTAAACCACATCTTTTTGGTGACGATCCGGCGGTTGTTGGTGATCACCCCTTCACCCATATTGATAAAGTTCTGGGAGTGCAGGGGGGTGGCCAGCAGCAGAATATCTTCAAGCTCCACGCCCCCTACAATAAACAGGGCCGCGGCATAGAGGGTGGAAAGGGAAACGCATTCTCCCGCCCCCATGGTGTATCCCTCTTTGTTCCGAAAGGCATCCATGGCTTCGACGGTCTCGGTTTTCCAGTAGGGGATGATGTCATCGTTGTAATTGTCCAGGCCGAAATGTTTGCGGATATCCAAATCAAAATAATATTTATCCCCTTCATATCCGAAGAGGGCATTGCTGCGCTGAAGAATATCCGGGTCAATTATGGACGCAAAACGCTCCATTTCTTTCGCTTTGGTGGTTAAACCCCAGGTGTCCAGGTCCAAATTAAAGTCGTAAGCATCCATGATATACTGTTTGAGACGCTGCACCCGCCGGTTGGAGGATTTTCCCTGAATCTTCCGGGCCCAGTCCGCTTCCATCCACGCCCAAATCCGGGGGGACATGATATTTGCGAGTACCAATGCGTATAAAAGCTCTGGAAATACGAAGATTTCCATGTCACCGAGGGTGACGGCACTTGAATACTTTTCTAACCAATAAGGAGTTTGTTTGTTTGATTCATTCATGTTCATTGTTTGATTGTCTTGCATGATGCGATTCCTGATGCAAGTCTGTAGCTTGAATGCCGTTTAAGTTACATAGAAATTTCTATTTTTGCAAAAGTTGATCTGAGCCATGACTGAAGAAGCCGAAAATCCCGAAGCGCCGAAACCTGAAGAACTAGAATCTTTATTTGGCAGTCTTGATTTAACTCCCGACTGGGCCAAAGGAAGCCCCGGGGTCACGCAATCCGCACCTGAATCACGGGGTCGGGGAGGTCGATCCGGTGGTGGACGCGGACGTGATGGGGGTCGTTCCCAGGGGGGGCGCTCTCAAGGCGGCGGTCCCCGGGCACCTAAATCTTCCCGTCCCAATATGCAGGGCGTCCGGGTTAAACCCCGCCGGACCCCCGGTGGAGAGGGCGGAAGCCCAAATGACTATCAAGGCAACAACCGTCAGGAAGGCGGCTATCGGGGTCGCCCCCGCTATGAAGAGCGTGCGCCCCGTGTGCCTGTGCATGTGGATTTTATCCCGGAAAAGAAACGACTCAGCAAAGTGGTGAAAGTGATTCGTCAATCCCACCGTGCATACCCTTTAAAAGTTGTCGCCGGGAAGTTCATGGAAAACCCTTCGTTTATTTCGATGAAATATACGGTGAAAGACCAGGTGGAAGGGCAGGAAGATTTTCATCTCTACGTTTGTACGGCCAACGGCATGGTTTTTTCTGATTTACAGGCCTGCGAACAATACGTTTTAGACCACGGCATGGATGCTGCGTACGAACGTGAAGACCGTGAAGTCGCGCCTCCCGCCGGTAATTTTGTCTGTGTGGGACGGCACGCCCGGAGCGGCAAGCTGATTGGTCCCCCCAACTGGCACGGCTACCAGGCCCGTCTTGAAGCCTTGCGGGCTGAAATTGCGGAGGGCGTTCCTGCAGATGCTTTTTCCCGTGGCATCGAAATGATCCATGACGAAGAAGCGATTGAAGCCTGGAAAAAAGAAGTTTCTGTTCAAAGTTTCTATCGCAAGAAATTAGAAAAAACCGAAGAAAAGGCTGAAGAAAAAGCCGAAGGTCAGGGATCGGAGGCCGGAGGTCAGACGCCGGAGGTCGGAGGGCTGGAAAACCCGTCAGACACGTCCGACCCGTCCGACTCGTCCGATCAGGCTGAAGTGCCTGCAGAAGCGCCAGTTGAAGTAGACGCTCCTGCAGAAGAAGCTGCCGTTGAAGTAGAAACGCCAGTTGAAGCAGATGTTCCAACCGAAGAAACACCGGTTGAAGAAGCTCCGGTTGAAGACAATCGTCCTTACGAGTGGACCCGTGAGCAGGCCGAGGCGGATTTTCGCGAACGCCACTTGCCCAAATTGGTTCGCAAAACCAAACGGGCCATTATGCCGGGCTATCTGTTCGACAAAATGACGGACCCCTCACTGTTAAGTTTAACCAAGTTCCATTTGAACCGCGAACACGACCGTCCCAACTCGATTATTTTTGCCTTGCGTCCCGCATTCAAACATATGCGCTTGCACGTATTCCGTCACCACGGACAAATGTTGGTCAGCGGGATTCCGCAACATCCCTTGCCGGAAGACATGAAAGTGGTGGATGAGATTCGGAAGATACTTGAATATGTCACTGAGCATCCCGGTTGCACCAATCAGGAAGCCCTGAAGTCGGTTTCGGACCAGAGTGAAGAAATCCCCGCGGATTTGGTCTCCCATTTCCGTTGGACAATCGAAAAAGGTCATCTTATGGAAATGCATGATGACACTTTGCAGCTGCCACACACCCCCGGAAAAAAATGAAGTTCCCGATAAAAAAAATCCTGGGCCTGTTATTGGGCTTGGGCGCGCTTTGCGTGTTTCCGTTTTGTGAGTTTTCCGGCTTGAGCCCGGCCGGGCATATCAGTTTGGGCATTTTTGTGTTCGCGGCCGTATTTTGGATCACCGAACCCATTCCGATTTATGTCACCAGTCTGGCGGTGATCTTTTGCCAGGTATTGTTGCTCTCTGATCAAAGTATTTTTTTGGATGCGATTACCCGTCTTTCCGGTGGGGAATACGATGCGCCCAAGTACCAGGATTTTTACGGGACTTTGGCCCATCCGATTTTGATTCTGTTCCTGGGGGGATTCAGTTTGGCCAAGGCGGCTGAAAAATATTCTCTGGACCGGAACCTGACCCGTATTTTGCTCAAACCTTTTGGAACTTCCCCGACCCGGGTTGCCCTGGGGGTGATGCTGGTTACCGGCATTCTCTCGGCATTTATGAGCAATACCGCCACGACCGCGATGATGATGACCGTGGCGCTGCCCATCGTGGCCAAAGTGCCCGCTTCGGATCCCTTCCGTCGATTGGTTGCCCTTTCCATTCCGGTAGGTGCAAACATCGGCGGTATCGCCACTCCGATTGGCACCCCTCCCAATGCGGTGGCAATTGCGGCGCTGGCAAAACAGGGGACGGTCGTGCCTTTCAGTACCTGGATGATGATAGCAACCCCGCTGGTGGTTGTCGCTTTGCTGATTTCCTGGTGGGGAATGTGCCGGATGTTTAAGCCGCAGCTGGAACGCTTCGAACTGAATATCGAAGGCCAATTTAAAACCTCTCCCCGGGCGATCGGCCTGTACATTGTCTTTGCCCTCACGGTGGGGCTGTGGGTGACGGAAAAAATGCATCACATTCCTTCCGCCGTGGTTGCCTTCCTGCCGATGGTTTTCCTGCCCGCATTGGGAATCCTCGACAAGCAGGACATCCGCAGTCATGCCTGGGAAGTTCTCTGGTTGGTGGCCGGCGGTATTTCTTTAGGCATTAGTCTGCGCAATACCGGTTTGGCGGAGTGGATGATTTCCCTGGTTTCCTGGGATGCCTTTTCTCCGTTCATGTTAATTCTGTTGTTTGCTCTGGTCGGATTTGCAGTGGGAAATTTAATATCCCATACCGTCAGTGCCACGATTCTGGTTCCGATCGCAATTGCGATGTTGGCACCGGAGGTAGGGGAAGGTCCCGCAGCCATGATCATTCCGATCGCGGTAATCGGCATTATCGTCAGTTTTGCCATGATTCTTCCGATTTCAACCCCGCCCAATGCCATTGCCCTGTCCACGGGCCTGATCGAAACCAAGGATTTGGCGAAAGCCGGATGGTTGGTGGGAATTGTGGGGATCATCTTAACCCTTTTATTCGGCCTCTTTATTTGGCCGATCCTGTTGTAGGATGTAACTGGAGACTCTCATGTCAAAAATTGTGATCGTATGCGTTGAAGATGAACGGGATGTTTTAGATGCGGTAATCCGTGAATTGGAACCGCTGGAAGATCTCTTTTTAATTGAGGCCGCCGAAAATGCGAAGGAAGCGAGAGAGCTGCTGCTTAAAATTCGTGAGCGTGAAGATGAAACGGCGGTTATTTTCTGTGACCATATCATGCCGGGGGAAAACGGGGTGGAGCTTTTGGTGGATCTGCAAAAGGATGATCGTTGGAAACGCACCCGCAAAGTGTTGCTTACCGGACAAGCGGGTTTGGAAGCGACCGTGAAAGCGGTGAATCAGGCAGAATTGGCGCATTATATTGCAAAGCCCTGGGAAGGGGACGAAATTCTGCAGGTTGCGAAGCGGGAAATTGCATTGTATTTAAAAGCCCGTGACCTCAATCCATTGCCGTACTTGCGCCACTTGGATGTTGATTTGATAAAAGACTTGATGCGCAAGCATCTCTCTGGCGACCGGTAAGTCATGCCCGAACTGATAAAGCAATCCACCAGTGAAGCATTGGCCGGGCTTGTGGACTGGGCGAGAAATGCGGGGCATGGACCGCAGCAATTGGCCGCAGACGAATGGTTGATGCGGGAAGGGGAGATGAACAGTTCACTTTACATCCTTTTAAAGGGGAAAGTCCAACTCTCCAAAAAGGATCCCGAGGGGGAACTGCAGCCTTTGGATCTCCTGGGGCCGGGATCCCTCATTGGTATCTTATCCTTTTGGAGAGGAAAACCGTCTTTCTCAGATTCCCGGGCCTGCGGGGATGTGGAATATTTAAAAGTGGACCGTGATCTTTTTGACCGGACCCTGACTGAAGATGCCGGGTTTGCCCGGTTAACCCTGCAATTGTTGATTGCGAATTTAAGCGGTCGATACCGCCGGGTCGTGGGGCTGAATTTGAAAGTCGTCGGATTAACCCGCGAGCTGGAGCACGAACGGAACGCCCTGCAGGCGGCGGTGACCGATCTGAAGCAAACGCGGAATCAAATGGTTCACCGTGAAAAACTCGCAACCATGGGGCAACTGTTGGCGGGTATTGCACACGAAATAAACAATCCATCCACCTCGCTCATGCAGAGCGTTTCCCGACTGGGCCGGGATTTGCCGGAACTCCTGCAAGACCGTCCGGAGGAGTTACAATTGCTGGAGGCAGGCCGCGGTGCCCCTTTTGTGAGTACGTCGGACAGTCGGGATAAAATGGAAGTGCTGGAAAAAAGGTACCCCGGACTTTCCCGTGCACGGGCCCGTCGGCTCATCCGCTTCCCTGAATCTCTTTTAGAGGAATTGCACCGGGACCTGAAAAAGGAACGTTGGGAGAAAGTGGATGCGAAAATCCGATTGTTTGAAATGGGATCTTCCCTCCACAGTATCCAAATCGCCAACGATCGAATTGCCCGGCTGGTGAAAAGCCTGAAGAGTTACAGCCGCCAGGATGAATCCGAAAGCGGGGGCATTGATTTGGAACAGTGTATTCAGGATACCCTGATGGTGCTCAATCATGTGTTAAAGCATTACGATCTTTCTCTGGAGATACCCGAAATGTCCCGAATCCCCGGGAAAGCAGGGGAAGTGAACCAGATTTTAACCAACTTGTTGACCAATGCCTGCGAAGCAACAGAGCAGGGAAAGAAAATCACCATCCGGGCGGGGATGGATGAAAACGGGGTCTGGGTGGAAGTTGAAGATGAAGGCCCCGGGGTTCCTGAAGAACTGCTGGAGAAAATTTTCGAGCCGAATGTGACCACCAAAAGTGGGGGAGGCCAATACGGGCTGGGACTGGGTTTGGCCATCTCCCATGACTTGGCCATGCAACATCATGGAAAACTTTATGCGTTTAACCGCGAGTCAGGCGGCGCCGTTTTCCGGTTGGAATTACCCCGGGGGCTTTAAGAGATCCGCGACGGCTTCTTTTACCGCTTCCAAGGTGAAAGGCTTGATCAAAAAGGTACATTTGCCCGGTTGTAGAAAGTTGGCTTCCACTACATCGGAACTGTATCCCGACATAAAGATACACTTCAAATTCGGGCGGTGGACCAATCCTTCTTCATAAAGATCCTGACCGGTCATATCCGGCATGAGCACATCGGTAAGCAGGAGCGAAACTTCAGGATCCTCCTTAATTATATTTAAGGCATCCACGGGAGAGCTGCTGGATAAGACCCGGTATTTGAGTTCTTTCAAAACCATAGAGGCCAGTTGAAGAATCTGTGGGTTGTCATCCACCACCAGTATTTTGCCGGGAACGGCCCCTTCATTTACGGGTTCCGTGGGAACCGCAATGGTTTCGCTCAATTGGGGAAGGAGAATCTCCATGAGCGTTCCGCTTCCCGGTTTGCTCTCAACCCGAATACTTCCATTGTTCTGTTGGAGGATGCCATAGACGGTTGCCAATCCCAATCCTGAACCTTTCGAAGGATCCTGGGTGGTAGAGAAGGGTTCGAAAAGGGTAGGCAATAAGGCATTGTCGATGCCGCTCCCTGTGTCCCGAATACTGAAGCAAATGTAGTGCCCGGCGGCCAGGTCAATGACCAGATCATCAGGCTTCCTTTGGGTATAATCCCGGTTTTCAGTTGAAAGTGTAAGGTGTCCGCCCTTCGGCATGGCATCTCTGGCGTTCTCCAGAAGGCTCACGCAAATTTGTTCCAATTGTCCGCTGTCCATTTTCACATTGGCCAAATCAGAGGACAACTGCCACACAACTTGTATTTGATCTCCAAGGATGGCCTTAAACATGGGCTCCATTTCATGAAGCTTTTCGTTCAGGTTGGTCGGATCCGCCTGGATATGTTGTTTCATGGCAAACCCGAGCAATTGACGGGTGAGGCGGGCTGACCGGTCCGCAGCTTTAAGAATATCCTGTAGCTGGGTCTTTTGAAGCTTCGGGATTTCGGGCCGGCTGAGAACCAATTGGGCATTCCCGATAATCACTTGCAGGCTGTTATTAAAATCATGGGCGATTCCTCCGGCCAATCTGCCAATTGATTCCATTTTCTGGGCCCGGGACACATGTTCCCGCATACTCCGGTTTTTTTCTTCCGCATTGATACGGGCGGTGATGTCACGCACGTTGGCATGAATCAGATTCCCTTCCCGGGTGGCTTTCCATTCCAGCCAGACTTCTTCCCCCTGCCGATCTGAAAATCGAAGGGTGAAGTTTTGAGTTTGTGCACCGTCACATATCCGTTGCAGCAGTTTTTTGGCCTGTTCCCTGTCTGCCTCCTGCACAAAGTGGCTCCACTTCTGGCCGGTCATTTCTGATATCGGGTGACCCAGGGTTTCTTCCCATTGGGGGTTTAAATTCAGGAAAGTACCGTCCAAAGTGGAAATGCACATCAGATCAGTGCTGGAATTGAACAATCTCTCCAATTCAATTTTCTTTTCGGTTAAAGCCTGTTCAGATCTCAACTGTTCGGTCCAGTCTTCCAGCAGAATGAGGTGCTGGTTCTTCCCTTGCTCTTTGGGGAGCGTCAGGGCCGTGCATTTCATTTGCCGTTTCCCGAATTGGGTTTGCAGCGGCACGAGGCTTTTGAACTTTTTGCCTGAGAGCAGCTCCTCATTGATGATGGGCGCTATTTGATTTTTCAAGTCGTCCTGGGTTTTAAACCAGGTCAGCATTTTGGGGTTCATCTCGCAGGGAATCCCGTCCTCACACAGCGCGAGTCCCAGTGGCAAATTATTGGTGATATTCAGATGTTTGTGTAGTAAATTGTCCAAGGAAAGGGTCCGTTCCCTGACCTTGCTTTCCAACAGGTGGTTTCTGAGTAAATTTTGATACACCAGGATGCTGATGATCAGAGAAATAAATCCACCGGAGACTAAAACCCATACATTCAATTCAATGGGATAGAGGGTTTTATACAGAGGGGTAGGGGATGCGTGAATGAGGTAAAGCCGATTGAAAATGAATGCGGGCCTGATAAAAGCATGCGAATGAATCGAAGAGGCCGGTATTTGAGATGCCATCTTCATCTCGAATATATTGAGGTCTACCGAGTCGGGATTCAGATTTCCCAATCTTAGCCCTTCCGATGAAAGCATGTTTAAAGAAATCGTATTGGCCACCCATCCCTGGAAACCTTCGCCGTTCCAAGTCGGATGTGCGACAAAAATGATCGGTTCACTGTGCATTTCACAGGTGTGGATGTCGCTGGCCAGAATATGGTTTTCCCGGCGGCTTTGACTTAAAATTTCTTCAACCACATCTGTTTCATGGGGAAAGGTGTCCACTATTTTTAAATTCTGAACTTCGTTTTGGGAATTATATTTAATCAGGGGGGATTCACCTTCAGGCGGGCGTGGAATCCAATACCAAACCCCGGTTCTTTTTGACGAATTGAAGCCCCGGGTAAAGCGGATGAATTCATGCGCAGTGACGTCATCCGAAGCTTCAATAAATGCCACCAAGTGTTGTAGACTCCGGGTTTCGATTCCCACCAAACGTTCCCGTATACGGGAGGTTACGGATGCCGCATAATCTTCAAATGCCCGAATCCGTGCGTTTTCTTCAACATGATTTGCGATTTCCGAAAATTGAAAGCTGAACAAAGTCCCGATGCAAAACACGCCGAATCCGCAAATCACCGCATTCCACTTCACCGGTTCGCGCTGATTATTTTTAATCCAAAAACCCAGGATTATACAGACCGCAAAAATTCCAGTGTAACCGGTAAAGTAAAGAAATCCGAGCCACAGGGGGTCGACGTCCTGGCTGTGTATTCTTGTGGCCTTCGGGGCATATATGCATGCCACCATGTTTTCACAATCGACGTCCAGCGCGTAGAGAGGATGAAGGATGGAGAGGCCGCGCTCAAATCGCAGGGGGGCATAGTTCTTTTGAAGAATGGCTTTTTTCCATAAATCCCTTTGTCCGGCAGCCGCCTCCTGTTTCTGCCCTGAGACCTCTAGTACTTCCAGCTGGGTTCCTTCACACAGGTACAGAAATTTGAGAGAGGCCGCTGGATAAAAGTCCTTTAAATACTTTTTATACAGGGCAAGTTTTTCTACCAGTTCCGGGCTGTCAATGCCTTCCACGTCCATATGGTGACGCTTCATTAACTCAATTTCGGATCCGGTGAGAGATTCGGCAAAGATTTGCGCCTGTTGAAGGAGATCTTTTTCTGTGTGTTTTTGGTGAAAATTCACTTCCAGAAAAGACACCAGCAAGCTGCAACTTATGACTATAAGCCATAAGAAAAAAATAACGGGGCTAAAAACACCATTTGGATTGTTCTTTTCTGTATTCACCTATTGATATTTTCTATAGAACCAATTTTGAGATGTCAAGGTGTGTGATCTTCGGCTTTGCCTGTTTCCCGAATTCTTACCGGAGAAAAACTGCGGCGGTGTATGGGGCAGGGGCCCCATTTGTCCAGGGCGGCGATATGTTTGCGGGTTCCATACCCTTTATGCTGTGCAAAATGATATTCAGGATATTTCAGGTCCAGCTCTCTCATGATCCTGTCCCGGGTTTCCTTGGCCACAATACTGGCCGCCGCAATGGAAAAGCACCGCCGGTCCCCTTTGATCATAGAGCGGCTGTCGACCGGCAATCCCTGCACCGGAAGTCCATCCACCAATGCCAATTCCGGAAGTTCTTTCAGGTCCAATAAAGCCTTCCGCATCGCGAGGTGGGTGGCGCGAAGGATGTTGAGTTCGTCAATTTCAGTGCTGTCACAACAGCCAACTCCCACGAAAACCCCCGGGTAATTCAGAATTTCGGGCAGCAGGGCCGCCCGTTTTTTTGCCGAGAGGATTTTTGAATCCTGAATGCCCGCAATGATATCCGCGGGTTCCCCTTTCAGGCAAGCGGCCGGGAACATCACTGCGGCTGCAACCACCGGACCGGCCAGAGGACCCCGTCCGGCCTCATCCACCCCTGCGACACGAAAAACGCCGCTTTGGAGGGCGGCGTGTTCGGCGGCCAGCAGGCCGTTTTCGATCTCGAAGAGATCAGGTGATTTTTGCTTTTTTACCTTTGAGGCCACGGGCATAATAGAGTTTTGCGCGACGGACACTGCCCTGACGCTCTACTTCGATTTTTTCTACTGCAGGTGCGTGAATCGGGAATACCTTTTCAACCCCTTCACCGTAAGAAATGCGGCGGACGGTGAAAGTTTCAGTTGCGCCATGGCCGTCACGGGCAATGACTGTACCGGAGAAAATCTGGGTACGAACGTTGTTACCTTCCTGAATGCGTACGTGCACCTTTACGGCGTCGCCAACGGCAAATTCGGGCATTTCGGCTTTTTGGTTTTCTGAATGAATTTTTTCTAAAAGTGTGCTCACGTGGATTCTCTTGTTCTAAAGGTTGTTGTGTGAAAGGGGGTCAAAATAGGGACACAGGCGTTTTCGTCAAGCAGAATGGTTAGAAAAATGCACCGTCTCGTTGTTCGAGAGGTTCTTTTAGGGTTGAATCTCCTGATTGCAAAGCTTTAACTTGCATAATGTTCCCCTCATTGTTGCCCTGGATTCGATTAACCCGTTTACCTGCTGTTTTAACTGTTCCCGGTGATGTTTGGGTGGGCTCCGCTCTGGCCGGAAGGGAAATGTCCCTTGCACAGACGCTTTCCGTGGCCCTTTTATACCTTTACGGCATGGTGCTCAATGATGTGGTGGATGAACCCCGTGACCGGATACATAAACCCAAACGCCCTCTGCCGGCGGGTGAAATTAGCAAAACGGCCGCGTTAGTGTTCTGTATCCTGCTCGCCATCTTTGCCTTTGTTTTCCAGCCGGGTTCTCCCCCGGTTTTTTATCTGTGGATCTTGATTACGGCTTATACTTTTTTGAAAGATGTAAATGTGTGGCTGGGCGCTGTTTTAATGGCTTCGTGTCGTGTTTGCGTGCTCTGGATCGGGGCCGGTGCGCCCTCGGCATGGAAACCGTTGCTCCCGCTGTTTGTCCTTTGGGGGCTGCTTATCCTGGGAATCACCCTGATGGCGGACCGGGAAAAGCGTGAAACCGTATGGAGTACGCAGGGTGCAGCCGCGCTGACGCTGCTGTGGCTGGCCGCGCCTCTGCTGGCGCTTACGCTCGGCCATCCCCGGTATCTGGTCTTCTTTCCCTGGGTGATGCTGGCGGTTTTGGGGTTCCAGAATTTTGTCCAAATTAAGCACCAGGGGGAAATGCACCCCCGCAATACCGGACAGTGGTTGTCCATGTTAATTCCTCTGCAGGCCGCTTTTCTCTTTGCGCTGGCCCCCATTTGGCAAGGCATCCTGATTCTCTGCCTGTGGCCTCTGCTCCGTTGGAGTATTCGCAAGATGCAGATTTCCTGAATCCGCCCGGAACCCTCGCCAAGGGTGGGGGCTGCCCTCTTTCAACCCCAGACTGTGTCCACCGTCAACCGCCAGGTTCTGGCCGGTTCACATGGGAATTCTTGCAGGCAAAGGCCTGTTTTTATGCTTCGGCTCAACTTTTTTTCCTTCTCCGGAGATGGGCGGCTTCTGCATGCGGTGATTTCATTGGACCCATATTCTTATGCCATGCGATGTCGGAAAAGTTTTCCAGCCATCACCATGCAAATAACTCCGATAAGGGCCATCGGCCAGAATTGTGGCCAAAGCAAGCCAACGGATGCCCCTTCCAGAAAGACGCCGCGCAGGATCACCAGGAAGTAACGCAGCGGATTGATGAGGGTCAGTTTCTGCAGCAGCGCCGGCATGTTGGCGATCGGGGTCGAGAAGCCGGAGAGGATGATCGCAGGCACGAAAAAGAGAAACGCACCGAGCAGGCCCTGCTGCTGCGTGACGGCCAGCGACGAAATCATCAGCCCCACACCGATCGAAGAGAGCAGGAACAAGAGCAGTCCGATATACAGCGCAAGCAGGCTGCCGAGCAGCGGCACCTTGAACCAGAAGACGATGATCAAAATGATGACGGTGGCTTCCATCAGGCCGATGATGACCGCCGGAAGGGCTTTTCCTAACAATATTTCCGAGGGGTGCAGCGGGGTGACCAGCAGTTGGTCAAAGGTGCCGGCCTCCCGTTCGCGGGCGACAGACAGCGCGGTGATGAGTAGGGTCACCAGTAGCGTCAACAGACCGACGATGCCGGGAACAATGAACCAGCGGCTGACCAGATTCGGGTTGTACCATGACCGCACCGCCAGGCGGGCGGGCAGCGTACCGCCGCCGTGTTCATTCATCCAGCTGGTATTGAAGGATGAAACAACAGACTGCACATCATTGAGAATCAGCATGGCGGTGTTCGAGTTCCGTCCGTCCACATTCGCCTGGAGGGATGCGGACTGTCCCAGCGCCAGCTTGCGGCTGAAGTCGGACGGAATGCGCAGGATCAGCAGCACGCGTTTGTTGTCTATTTCCGGTGCGATCTGCGCATCGCCGTCGAGTTGCGCGATGCAGTCAAAGGTTTCGGAATGCTCGAAGCGCGCGAGCAGTTCACGCGAGGCCGCGCCGCGATCTTCATTCAGAACCGCGTAGCGGATATGGTTCAGGTCGTAGGTCGCCGCATAGCCGAAGACAATCAACTGGATCAACGGCGGCGCAATCAGCACCAGCCGGCTTTTCTTGTCTTTGAGTACGGCCAGCAGCTCTTTGATGATTAATGCTTTTAGATGGGTCCACATAAATTAATCCAATCGTTTGACGGTACGCTTTCGGGCGACCCCGAGGAAAAAGGCGCAGAAGAGAATCAGTGCCAGCGAATTGAGTAAAATGACCTTCCAGACGTTGCCGGCCAGGAAGATTGTCTGTAGAATCGATACGTAATAACGCGCCGGCAGCAGATAGGTCACGATCTGGATCGCCCGCGGCATGCTGTTGATATCAAATATGAAACCGGATAGCATGAATGCCGGCAGAAAGGTGACGATGATTGCGACCTGTCCGGCCACAAACTGATTACGAGCGACAGTTGAAATGGTCAGCCCCATCCCCAGTGAGGCAATCAAAAACAGCGAAGAGCTAATGAAAAGAATAGGGAGTGATCCCTTCAGGGGAACATTAAACTGCCAGACGGCCATGCCCACTGATAGTGCCAATCCGCCAATACCGAGCATAAAGTAGGGCAACAGCTTGCCGAGCAGGATCTCTTTGGCTGTGACCGGCGTTACCATCAGCGCTTCCATGGTGCCGCGTTCCCATTCGCGCGCCACCACCATGGCTGTTAGCAGTGCACCGATCAGAGTCATGATGACGGCGATCAGTCCGGGGACCAGAAAATTCTGACTGCGAAGTTCGGCATTAAACCAGATGCGCTGTTGAAGTTGGACCGGCAGGGTCTGTTCGACTCCCTGTGCGGCGGCATGGTGTTGCAACCAAGACAGCCAGGCGCCATTGACGTAGCCTTCGATGATATGTGCAGTGTTGGCGTCGACACCGTTGATGATGACCCCGATGGGAGCCTCGGCCCCGGCCAGTAACTTTTCTTCAAAGTCGCTGCGCAGCCAGACGATGCCGTCGACCCTATGCGTAATCAATGCCAGTTCGGCCTCCTGAATGGTTCCAAAGCGCTGCGGTGATAAATACGCCGATTGTTCAAACGCCCCGGCAAACGCCGCCGCTTCGGGCGAGGGACTTTCCACCACGATTCCCAGCGGGACATGTTTGGCATCCAGCGATATACCGTAGCCGAACAGGAGCAACAGCAGCACCGGCAACACGAAGGCGATGGCAATGCTCGAGGGATCGCGGATGATCTGCCGCGCCTCTTTGCGGAGCATGCCGCGCAAACGCATCGGGGCGGCCCGTCGTGCCGGATCAGGCTTACGCAGAATCGGCATCGGTGTTCCTCCCGGTTTCATGCTTTTTGATCAGCTCCACAAATGCATCCTCCATGCTGGGATCCGGTATTTTTTCCGACTGAACCCGCGCGCGCAGTGCGTCCGGCGTGCCCCCGGCCAGGATTTCTCCTTCGGCCATAATGACCAGACGGTCGCAGTACTCGGCCTCCTCCATAAAGTGGGTGGTGACCAGCACAGTGACCCCTTCGTCAGCCAGGGTGGCAATGCGGTGCCAGAATTCGCGGCGCGCCAGCGGATCGACCCCCGAAGTGGGTTCATCGAGAAAAAGAATTTTCGGCCGGTGCATCAGGGCTGCCGCCAGGGCCAGTCGCTGTTTATAGCCGAGGGGAAGTTCCTTGCTTCTGCTTTTGGCGTACTGCTTCAGTTCAAATTCTTGCATTGCCCAGTCGATTTGTGAACGCTGGGCGTCCCCGCGCAGTCCATAGGCGCTGCTGAAAAACCGCAGGTTTTCGAGCACCGACAAATCGCCGTATAACGAAAACTTCTGCGCCATATATCCAATGCGGGCCCGGGCTTTGGCGGGCGCGTGACGCAGATCGAGTCCGGCCACTTTCAATTGCCCGTCCGTGGGAGGCAACAGGCCGCAGAGCATGCGGAAAGTTGTGGATTTTCCGGCCCCGTTGGCGCCGAGCAGACCAAACACCTCCCCGGCTTTTACCGAGAAGCTGATGTTCTTTACGGCGTGAAACGAGCCGAAGCTTTTGGCGATCCTGTCGACCGTGATCACATCGTCATGGTTTGTTTCCGCACGGTCGGGTGAAGCCCCGGGCAGGGTGGGGGATCCGTCTTTCTCCCGCAGCAGGCTGATAAAGCTGTCTTCAAAACGGGGCGGAACTGCTTCGATCCGGATATCCTCCGGAAACCCCGCAGGATCCGGTTGCATGCCGTTTTTCATTACGATCCGTACGCCGGTGCGCTGGATGGTGGCGTCGATGACGCCGGGAGAGCGGGCGAGTCGCCCCTGGAGTGTTCGTTTGTTCAGTGAGGGCAGGGTGACCTGAAAACTGCGGCCTGCCAGGTTGCGGCTGAACTCTGCCGGTGCCCCCTGTCCGAGAAGTTCCCCTTTGTGCAGCAGAATGACTTCCTGACAGCGTTCCGCTTCGTCCAGATAGGCTGTACTCAACAGGGCGGTCATATTTTCTTCGTGCACCAGCCGGGAAACAATAGACCACAATTCGCGGCGTGAAACCGGATCGACGCCCACCGTCGGCTCATCCAGTAGCAATAGTTGCGGAGGGCGCACCAGCACGCAGGCCAGCCCGAGTTTTTGTTTCATGCCCCCGGAAAGTTTGCCCGCCAGCCTTTTGGTGAATGGGGCGAGTCCGGTCAGTTTGGTTAGCGCCGAGTAGCGGGTAGGGCGCTCCGCATCCGGCAGCCCCTGAAGATCCGCGTAAAGGTCAAGATTTTCCTGCACCGTCAGGTCTTCATAGAGCCCGAAGCGCTGCGGCATGTAGCCCATCACATGCTGAACCTGCAACGGTGATTTAACGGCATCAATGCCGAGCACGGAGATGCCGCCACTGTCGGGAACCAGCAGACCGGCGATCAACCGCATCAAGGTGGTTTTGCCGGCCCCGTCGGGTCCGATCAAACCGGTGATACTGCCCGCCCGGACTTTCAGGCTGATGTCCTGCAACGCCGGAACATCCGCAAAACCTTTGCTGACTTTGCGGAGGTCAAGGACAGAATTTTCGCCCGGCGTCTCCATGGTTATTTATCCTTGGAAGCATCGGCAATTAAATGCACGGTGGCGGGCATGCCCAAGCGCAGTTCGTTTTGCGGATTGTCGGCAAAAATCCGGATCTGATACACCAGTCGTGTGCGCAGATCTGTAGTTTCCACCTGTTTTGGGGTAAACTCCGATGCCGGGGAAATATACCCGACCCGGCCTTTATATACTTTGCCGGGAAAACTGTCCGTTTGGATTTCAGCCGCCATCCCTTCGAAAACTTTACCCAGGTCAGTTTCTGGGACGTAGGCACGCACCCAGACCGGATTGTTTAACGCCAAGGTATAAACGGGACGTTGGGGCGAAGCCATGTCGCCCGGCTCCAGAATACGGTTTTGAATAATTCCGTCGGTGGATGCGGTTAGTTTGCAGTCGGCCAACTCCTGTTGCGCCAGCTTCAGCGATGCTTCATAGAATTGTAGTTGAGCCTTCGCCGCTGCAATATCTTCTTTGCGGGGACCTTGTACAGCCAGTTCGGTGGACTGCTCGAGGACTTCCGAATTCGCACGTGCCATCTCCACGGCAGTGCGGGCGCTGTCGAGTTGCTGCTGCGAGACGTAATCTTCTTTGGCCAGGGCTTGGGTTCGCGTTTGTTTTTGCACTGCATCCGTCAACGCGGCTTCGGCACCGCGCAGCTGTGCCTTCGCCTTTGCGATTTCTTCAGGACGGCTTCCGGCCAGCATCTGTGCCACCATCTGTTTTTGCGTGGCGACTTGCGCCTGTGCTTTGGCGACCGACGCTTCATAGCGTGTGGCATCCAGCACCGCAAGCAACTGCCCCTTGGTTACGGCATCCCCTTCCTGTACCAGCATTTGCTCAATGCGGCCGGTGCTGTAGAAGGCCGTCTGAACCTGACGGATATCCACGTTTCCATAGAAGGTCAGTTCTCCGTTTGTGGTATGCTCTTTTTTGAAAATCATCACCCCGGCAATGATCCCAAGGATCAGCAAAACAGGGAGGATTTTAGGCAGGACTTTTTTAATACTCATTGTTCACTCCCGGATACAGGTGCAGGGGTTAGAAGATCGTTGATTGCAGACACATCGTTTTCGGACAGTACGCCTGCCGAGGCTTTAAGTTGCAGGCGGGCCAGAAGCTGATTGTACAGCGCGATGTTGTATTCTGAATCTGCGTTGGCGTAGCGTTGTTCATTGTCGAGAACGTCGACCACCGAGCGGGTTCCAATTTCATAGCCTTTTTGGGTTGCACGCAGTGCGGTGGAGGAGGATGTCCTTGCCTGGCGGGCCGCAGATAATTGGGCTACGCTGTTTTTCAGATTCAGGAATGCGTGCTGGGTGTTGAGTCGAACATTGTCTTCAAGTGCTTTCAGTCCGTACGCATTGGCCCGCGCCAGTGCCTCGGCCTGTGCGCGGGAGGCTTTGATTTCACCGCCTTCAAATAGTGACCAACTCGCGGTGAGGC
The DNA here is from genome assembly GCA_937127435.1 of uncultured Verrucomicrobiota bacterium. Classification (GTDB taxonomy): domain Bacteria; phylum Verrucomicrobiota; class Kiritimatiellia; order SS1-B-03-39; family UBA6053; genus UBA6053. The sequence goes on from CAKZLZ010000232.1 coordinate 53,427, forward strand.
CGATCAGCGCTTCCGTGCGGTCAATCGCGGGAATGAACGAACCTTCCGCTTGATTGTATTGCGCATTGAGAGAAATCACCGGCCAGCGTCTGCGATTGGCGGTGTCGATTTTGTAGCGGCTGGCCTGCAATTCCTGCCGTGCCTGTTCCAGGATTGGCTGATGGCTTTCGGCAGATTGAATCCAGTCTTCCATCCGGTCGGGGACAGGCCCTTCCGCTTCGAGCGTTTCAAGATCAGCCAAGGTGTCGGCAGGCTGATGTGTCAACCGCTCCAGCGCACGGCGGGCAATTAGCACGCGGTTGTGGGCGCTGAGCAGATCCGCCTGCACGCCGTCGAGCCGTGCACGGGCCTCTTCAACTGCGATGATGTCGCCGGTGCCCGCCTGATGTTCTTTTTCCGCCCGGTCACTAATTTTTTGTAGCAAGACCTGACGGCTAAGCACGGTCTGCTCCAACGCTTCGGCGCGCAACACGGAAAAATAGGCATCGGCGGTTTCCAGAATTAAATCCTGCTGAACGGCCAGCAGTGCGGCTTCAACACTTTGCGCTTTGGAACGTGATGCCTCCAGGTTGGACTTCGCGCTGCCGTTTATGAGTGGCTGGGTCAGGGTCACGCTGTAACCGGATGGATTGTAGGATTCGTCGATCGGCGTGGAACCGAAACCTGTTAGATCGAGATCGTTTTGACTTACTGAGCCTGTGGCGGTGAGTCGGGGGGCGAGCGCGGATCTAGCGATATCTTTTCCAAATTGTTCCGCATCGAGTCGGGCTTGCGCTTGCGCAATCAACGGGCTCGATTCCTTCGCCAGCCGGTATGTTGTCAGTAGATCATTTGCCTGCGCGTCTCCGCATATCCAAATAGACACTGCGATCGCAACAGAACATCCTAAGGGGGATTTAATTTTTTTCATGAAAGCTCGCTGTTGTCTATGAGTTGTTCCAGAAGTCTGCGAATTCCGGCCCGTTCGGACTCGGTGGGTTCAAGCAAATCCAGCGCCCGCCAGAACTTCATTCCGTCCAAGGCCGCGAGAATCAACCACGCGTGTTCGTCCGGCAGTCCGTCGTCGCACATCCCCCGACGAACTTTTTGAAGAAAATTCCGCACGGGAATCAGCAAATCTGAATTACCGGCAGCTGCCGCCAGCAGGGGGGCCGCCATGCGTTTAACATTCAGGAGGAAGGGGCCCTTGTTTTCCATCATCAGGGCTAACAGCGCATGGGCATGCCGCCCCTTTCCCGGAGGTTCGTTGGCCAATGCGTCGGCAAAATTCTGCTCAGCAATCTTGATGATTCGGGCGATCATGGCCTGAACCAATGCCTCCTTTGAAGCAAAATGATACAAAAGTCCGCCTTTACTTACTTTGGCCTTCCCCGCCACCGCATCGAGGGTGAGGCGGGTGACTCCCTGTTCAAGCACAATTGATTCTGCGGCATCCAGAAGAGTATCGCGGGCATTTGTTTTTCGAGTCCTTTTCATTCTTCCATTACTATACCGTCCAGACGGTTTAGTCAAATAACTTTTTTGTCTGTTTTATTCCATTGTAGATTGGGGGAGGGCTTTTGATTCGGGGCACACCATCCCGATCTGAGCTTTTTAGTTAGAAGCTTTCAATTGCGCCGATATCCGGTGCCTCCCCTTTGTAGGGGAAACTGATGGCGCTGTGATCTTCCCATTGAAGGGGGGCGCTGAGGTGGAGTCGCTTTTCTTCGTAATCCACTTTCATCACCCGCACTTCACGGGGGCCGACCCGGATGAGATCTCCTTCCACAATGCCGAAACCATCCGAGAAGAAATAGGGGTCCTCCACGGGAAGAACTATACCGGAACCTTTGCCAACAGTATAGGTCAGGTATCCTCCTGCATCCACACAGGGGCTATTA
>CAKZLZ010000233.1 GCA_937127435.1 uncultured Verrucomicrobiota bacterium
GCCAGCTCCATGCCTCTTCCACGATGGGCCCTAAGCCGGCGACATCTTTCACTTCCAGTTTTTTGCGGATCAGTGCTTTTTCAATTTCACTTTGAACCAAATGCTGGGTCTGATCTCCTCCCACGCCCAAGTAAGTTTCCTCCCCGACTTTTTCGGGCAGGACCACGACAAAAACCGGATCCGCGGCCTCAACGGTGGTAGAAACGACCGCAGACGCGGTGGCGGTGGCTTCTTCGGCGAAAGAAGTTGTGCGGAGAAGGAGAAGAGCCAGCGAGAGAAAAAATTTCGTTTTCATAATTGTTCCTATGGTTAAAAAATTATCTGTGTGAACAGCTTATCAAACCCAGGGTGGATACGTCCAGAAACTTGTGACCCCTCCCTGCTTTCAGGAAATCAAAAGATTTTTTCGTAAATGCAATCCTTTGCGGGGATGGCGGTAGAAAATTAACTGGGCCTTCTCTTCCGCCCCTTTTGAAAACCGCGGATGGTCCTTCAGGTTGCTCTGCACATAAATTTTCAAGGTTTTGGACAGAGAACATCCCCGGTCTCCCCGGTCCCGGTTCAATCGGGTCCGCAATTGCGTCCACAGTGAACTCTGCACCAGAATGCGGACATCCAAATAGGCATCCAACATTTCATAGGCCGTAATTTCCCCGTCCAGCAACAACACATCCGCAGCCGGTAAAACCTTGTGATTCTGTGCATGCCCTTTGTCTAAATCAAAAACGGGTTGATGCACCGGTCCCCCTGCCCGTGCAGACGTTAACACCGCTTGCAGACGGGAAAAATCCACGGCATCCGGATGTGATCCGAATGGCGCATGACGCGGGCGGGATGCGCGGGGGAGGCGAAAATCATCAAGCGAAAGCACTTCACAACTGGGTAAAGACTCTTTTAGCCAATCACTCAGCATACTTTTCCCCCCTCCCCCCGGTCCGCCAATTCCCACCAGACGGGGCACGCCACCCGAGTCAGATTCCGGAGACAGATGTTGCACAAGCAGGGAAAGTGCTTTTTCACTATGGGGGCAAAAGCGGGGGCAGATCATAAAGTTGAATTAGTCCGTTTGCGAAAAAAGTCTATAGAGCATCCAAGTTTTCCTTAAAATCCTGTTTCGACATTCAATCTGAAAAGAGGTATATAGCTAAGTTGAACACTCTGAATAGCTTCCACTCATGAAAAAATCCCTCCTTTATATTCTCTTATTCTTTTTAAGCACAAGTCTCTGTGCACAAACCATGAGCCTGGAAGATTTTAACCAACGCTTCGAAGAAGAACTTGGGAAAATCAATCAGACGCGAAATCAGCAAAAACAAGCACTCAATGTGAAATACCTTGGCGCCCTGCTCCGCATGGAGACCCAGGCCAAAAACAAGGGGGATCTTGATTTGGTCCAAGCGGTACGTTCTGAAATCAAACGTGTGGAAAATGATGAACCGCTGGGTGAAAATGAACAGGCGCTTCCTCCGAAACTGAAAGACATGCAGCGGGTAATGGAAAACCTGCAGAATCAATATAAAAAGGAAGATGCGGACGCGGTGGTTAAACTGGTGGACAGCCTTAAAGAATATTCCAGCTCCCGCTCGATTGAGGCCACCCGTCAAAATGATATCCCCCAAGCGGTCGCCTGGCGGGAATGGGAAGAAAGCCTCGAAGAAAATGCGCATGTACAAAAGGCCTACAGAATCAGTAAGCGCCCCCTTAGAAACAGCGAAGGCGAAGGAAATAACAAAGAAGAATATCACGCCGCTTTACAGGGGAGACCTTCCAGAATCATCAAAGAAGCAACGACCGAATATTCGGATGAGCCAAAAATTTATCTCAGCGGTTCTGAACCCAAAGGAAAGGAAAAGCGCATTCGAAGCAGTACCCCTTCCATGCAAGGCGCGGGTCACACCCAACTCACCGGAACCCTGATCCTTATCGAAGAAAAAGATATCAATAAATCCGGGTATTCAGGAAATTACAAAGAAAAGTCTTTGGTCTACGTCCCCCGTTTATCCATGAGCCCTATCGTCGGACAGAATCTTGACCGCTGTCTGGTGGTATTTGATTTATACAAACGGGGCACCGGCAGTAAACGCAGTATCATTCGCACCGATGAAATTCTCATTCCCGCTCTCAGCGCCAGTGACCGGGTGGTTGTGGATGCCGGTAAATATGAATATGAAACAGAGGAATATGACTCTTCCTGGTCCAGTTACGACTACAAGTATGCTTCCGGAGATGAGTTCTACGGATTTATCGTCACCCTTTTTAATAAAGATGGCGAGCTGATCTATCAACGGGCCTCTGAAAGAATCCTGAATGATTACGCACGGGAGTCGCCACCCAAGTAAGGGCGCACGAAAGAAATGGGGGAATATGGAACTGGGGAATTAGGGAAATTGTAACTGGTAATTTTGGGCATCTTGCATTAAAAACCTGTTTTCCGAATTTCCCGATCAACCTATTCCCCCATTTCTAAATCATGGCAAAAATCAATCCCGCTTACCAACGTCTCTCCGCCGGTTATCTCTTTCCCGAAATCGCCCGCCGCACCCGTGAATTTCAAGCTGAAAATCCGGACGCTCAAATTTTAAGGTTGGGCATTGGTGACACCACCGAAGCCCTTCCCCAAGCCGCGATTGACGGCATGACCGACGCCGTAGCCAAACAGGGCAACCCTGATACTTATAGCGGTTACGGAGACAGCGAAGGCATCATGCCCTTGCGTGAAGCCATTGCGGGCATGTACAAAGATTGGTCTGCAGACGTGAACGTTGCCGATATTTTTGTCAGCGACGGCGCCAAATCCGACTCCGCCAATATTCAATCCATTTTCTCCACCGACGCCGTCGTCAACGGCGATTTCAAGACCGTCAGCCTGTCGGACTACAAGGGCAAGTGGGTGTATCTGTTTTTCTACCCACTGGACTTCACATTTGTTTGTCCTTCTGAAATTTTAGCTTTCAACAGAAAAGTAGCTGATTTTAAAGAAAAAGGCGTAGAGCTTTTAGGTGTATCTATTGATTCACATTTCTCTCACTTTGCTTGGAGAAACACTCCAGTTGAAAAAGGTGGAATTGGCGAAATTGATTACCCATTAGTTGCTGATGTTACAAAAAATATCGCGCGTGACTTTGGATTCAGTAAGCGTGTATGTGATCCGACACCGATCGGGCGTTTGGCATGCCGCCAATCTACCAGGTGCGGTATCTTCGGTATCGTTCGTGAATAGAATGGCCA
>CAKZLZ010000234.1 GCA_937127435.1 uncultured Verrucomicrobiota bacterium
CATTGGATAAAGAAGCCCTGTTGCGGGGAACTTCCGCCTACTTGGTGGACCGGGTGGTCCCCATGCTCCCCGAACATCTTACCAATGACCTCTGCAGCTTGGTGCCGAACCAGGACCGTTTGGCCCACACGGTCCTGTTGGATATTAATACCCATGGTACCGTGAAAGCCGTTGATTGTTTCCGCTCGGTCATTCACAGCAAACAACGTCTGACCTATGAACAGGCTCAGGTCTTGATCACCGGGGGGCAAGTTGAAGGGGTCGCGGATGAAGTACGCGATAAAGTCATCATGCTTGCCCGTCTTACCCGTAAGTTACGCAAAGCCCGTATCCGCGAAAAAGCTCTGGCATTTGAAATGCCGGAGATTCGTTGCATCCTGGATGAAGACGGGAAAGTCACCGGTTTCTCTAAAAAGGTGGGAATGGAATCCAATCATCTGGTTGAAGAATGTATGTTGATGGCCAACCGTGAAGTCGGCGCTTTGATGGCCGCCCGTTTTGGAACGGCCATTTACCGGATTCACGAAGAACCCAACGATGAAGATTTCGAAAGAATGGACGCCCAGCTCCGTCAGTTGGGAATCGAAGGTGTCCGGGTCAGCCGGGAAACCCTGAATGAAATTATTAGCCGGGAAATGCCGGAGCCTTTGCGTCAGGCCGTGACCTTGACCTTACTGAAAAACATGAACCGGGCCATGTACAGTCCGGAACTGGGTGAGCATTTCGGTTTGGCCTTTGAGACCTACAGTCACTTTACCTCTCCGATCCGCCGATATCCCGATTTGGTGGCCCACCGCTTGTTGTTGGCAATTGAAGAAAACCGGAAAAAGCCGTTGGATGACAAAAAACTCAGGGACCTTTGCCGTCATTGTAGCGAACGTGAACGGGCAGCCGCCGAAGCGGAAATGGAAACCCACCGGGTGAAAATGTTTGAATACTATGCCGACCAACTGGCCAAGGGCGAAAAAGGTCCTCTTCCCGGCACGGTTTCTTCCATCCTCTTTAAAGGCGTATTGGTTGAACTGGATGAAAGCGGTCAACGTGGGTTGGTGCCCTTCCCCGCCTTTGAGGACGATTATTATGAGGTAAATGAAACCGGCACCCGGGCCAATGGCAGAAGAACCGGACGGGTCATTCAGTTGGGGGATAAAATAGAAGTGATGCTTCACCGCGTCGATGCGGAAAACCGTCAGTTGGACTTCTCACTGTAAGGCCTTATGACGGATAAACCGGTAAAAGTTCTTTTTGTATGTTTGGGGAATATCTGCCGTTCGCCCTCAGCCGAAGCGGTATTTATTGAAAAAGTCAAAGCGGCCGGGTTATCGGATCGTTTCGAAATCGATTCTGCGGGAATCCTTTCCGTGCATGCCGGCGAACCTGCCGACGCCCGGATGCGTAAACATGCGACGGCCAGAGGATACAAGCTGGAAAGCCGCAGCCGGCCGGTGACTCCCCGGGACTTTTTCGATTTTGATTATATCATCGGCATGGATCACGCCAACATTCGTGATTTACTCGACCGTGCGCCTGACAAACAAAGCCAGGCCAAAATTTCATTGTTCCTTTCTTTTGCACCGCATTTGGATCGGGAAGAAGTTCCGGATCCCTATTATGGGGGCGCGGCAGGTTTTGAAGAAGTCCTGGATTTATGTGAAGAGGCTTCAGAGAAGTTGTTGGCGGCACTTCAACATGAATGCTGAGCTCCAGTTACGGATTAAAAACCGGGTCGGATCAGAGGTCCGGCAATTTAAAATGATATCAGGAGGCGATGCGGCGCTTGCCTTTCGCGTGGAATTTCAGGATGCCCCGGCTGCATTTCTTAAAACGGTTTCCGGCGGAAATCCTTTTCGGATGGAGGCGCTGGGATTAAAACGATTCATTTGCCCACAAGGTATGCGTGTGCCTGAAGTATGGGCGGTGGAGGATGATTTTCTGCTGCTGGAATGGATCGATTTCACCGCTCCCCCTGCCGGCTCCCAAGCACAAATGGGAGAATCGCTGGCCCATACCCATCAGCAATGCCTGGGAGATGACTATGGATTTGATGAGGATCATACAATCGGAGTGACGCCACAAAAAAATATTCCCCTTGTGAAAGTGCAATCAGGATCCTGGGCGGAATTTTGGTGGAGCCACCGACTGGAACCCATGCTCAAACGTTTGGGGGATGAAAGTCTATCCTCAAAAGGAAGGCGTCTGTCTGACCGTTTAGATTCTTTGTTGCCCGATCCTCAAGGCCCCCCTGCTCTCTTACATGGAGATTTATGGAGTGGAAATGTGGGGGTGGACACATCAAATCAACCCATCATGTTTGATCCTGCACCCTATTATGGTCATCCCGAAGCCGATTTGGGGATGACCCGAATGTTCGGAGGTTTTGATCAGAATTTTTATGATGCATATACCCGTACCTTCCCCCTGCTGACCGGTTGGGAAGAAAGACTTGAACTCTACATGCTTTATCATGTATTAAATCATGCCTGCATTTACGGCGGCGGATATCGCATTCAAGCTGACCGCATTATCAATCATTACATTTAACACATGACACCTACGAACAAGCCTAATATCGTTTTTATACTTTGTGACGACCTTGGCTGGATGGATTTGACCTGTTACGGATCCACTTTCTATGAGACCCCGCATTTGGACCGGTTGGCGGAAAAAGGCATGAGGTTTACCGATGCGTACGCCTCCTGTCCGGTGTGCTCCCCAACCCGGGCAAGCGTGATGACGGGTAAATATCCTGCCACCGTAGGCATTACCCAGTTTATTGGCGGACATAATGTAGGGGCGTTGTGTGATGTACCGTATTTCGATCGAATTCCCACCAGTGAAAAAACGCTACCCAGCGTATTAAAAGAGCAGGCGGATTATCAAACCTGGCATGTGGGGAAATGGCACTTGGGACCGCAAGGGTCCTGGCCGGAGAACCGTGGATTTGAAGTGAATATTGGGGGCTGGACTGCGGGGCACCCCAAAGCCGGATATTTTTCCCCCTGGGAATTTCCGAATTTGGAAGACGGACCGGAAGGTGAATACTTAACCGATCATTTAAATAAAAAAGCCATTGGGTTGATTCGGAATCGGGACAAAAACCGACCCTTCTATTTGAATTACTGGCCTTATGCTGTTCATACTCCCATCCAATCTCCCCCGGAACTGGTGAAGAAATATGAGCAGAAAGCCAGGGATCTTGGTTTAGATAAAATTGAAGCGCTTGAGCAAGGCGAAGAGATGTCCACGCTGGCGCAACAGGGAGAGCATATTCTTCGGCGACGCATCCAGAGTCATCCCCGATATGCGGCCATGATGGAAAATCTGGACAGCAATTTGGGAGAGCTGTTTGCGGTATTGGATGCAGAAGGGCTGACGGAAAACACCTTGATCATTTTTACTTCGGACAATGGCGGACTTTCCACCCGGGAAGGTTCACCTACCTGTAATGCACCTTTGGCTGAGGGGAAAGGCTGGATGTATGAAGGCGGAACCCGTGAACCTCTTATCGCCAGTTGGCCCGGCGTGATTCCTGAAGGTGAAATTGTGGATACCGTTACCACCACCCCTGATTTTTATCCGACCTTTCTTGAAGTCGCAGGGCTGGATTTGCTTCCTGAACAACATGTGGATGGCGTCAGTATTTTGCCGGCACTGAAAGGGAAGACTTTCGAACGTGGACCTGTGTACTGGCACTACCCGCATTATTCCAATCAGGGGGGATGCCCCGGTTGTTCGGTTCGTGACGGGGATTGGAAACTGATCGAGTTTTTTGAAGACGGACAATTAAAACTTTATAACCTTAAAGAAGATCTTTCCGAAGAAACAAATCTTGCTGAAGTTGAGCCTGAAATAAGAAATCGGTTACATCAACAATTGCAAAATTGGCAGAAAAACGTTAGCGCATTGATTCCTCAACCCAATGTAAACTGGAGTCCCTTATGAATGACAAACCCAATGTATTATTTATCACCACCGATGAACATCACTGGAAGTGTATGGGCTACAATCATCCGGGCATTAAAACACCTAATTTGGATAAATTAGCAGCGCAAGGCACCATTTTTGACCGAGCTTACTGTCCGAACCCCACTTGTTCCCCCACCCGCTCCTCGCTGATAACCGGACTGTATCCGAGTCAACACGGTTGCTATACCCTGGGAACAAAATTGCCGGAAGATGTTCCCACTTTAGGCGAGTATTTTCAAAAAGGCGGTTACCGGACCTCTCTCTACGGCAAAGCCCACTTTATGCCCTTACGGGGTAATGAAGAATTCCCATCTTATGAAACACCGGATCATTTTGGTGACCGGGAATTCTGGGACAATTGGGAGGGGGATTTCTACGGCTTTGACACTTTTGAAACCACCCGGAATCACACCACCGAAGCCTGGGTCGGCCCTCACTACCGCTTCTGGTTGGAAGACAAGGGCTTTGAGAACTGGAAAGACTGGTACATTCCTACCGCAGGTACTTATGACCAAAAAACCCAGGTCGACGGCATCTGGCCCATACCTGAAGAAGCGCATTACAACACTTGGCTAAGCGAACGGGTGCGGAATAAATTACAGGAACACAAAGACGCGGATGAAAACTTTTTCCTCTGGGCAAGTTTTCCCGATCCGCATACACCCTATGCGGTTCCGGAACCCTGGGCATCCATGTATTCAGAAGAGGATATTGTTCGGGAATACGTGGTGCCGGGCGAGCATGATGCCAATCCCCTTCCCCATCAACTGACCCAGGATCCCAACGGAAATTTTGATGCCTACAAAACTTCCGGCATGGGCAATCACGGATATCGTCCGCAGACCTTTAGTCAGAACGATGACTTCACCAAAAAAATTCAGGCTTATTATGGAATGGTGAGTTTCACTGATCATGCCATTGGTGAGATTTTGGATCAACTGGAGGACCTGGGCTTGGCGGACAACACTTTGGTTGTGTTCACCACGGATCACGGTCACTTTCTCGGCAAACACGGACTGGGAGCGAAAGGCGCATTCCATTACGAAGATTTATTGAAAGTTCCTTTTATCTCCCGTGCACCCCAACAAAAAAATGCCGGGGGGCGCAGCGACAACCTGATTAGTTTGGTGGATCTTCCCCAGACCTTCTTGTCCTATTGCAACCTGCCTGTTCCGCGCACCATGTCCGGTGTGGACTTCACTGAAATGTTCAAGGGCGATCAGACGCCTTTACGGGATCATGTATTGGTGCAAAACCGCCACGAGGTCGATACCATCTTTTTAAATACGTATGTGAATGAGCGCTATAAACTCACGGTGTATTTTAACCAGCCCCATGGAGAACTTTGGGACCTGCAGGAAGACCCGGATGAGTTGCACAACCGCTGGGCGGATCCGGCTTATGCGGAAATCAAAGCGGAGCTGATGTTAAAACTGAACTTCGCACAGATGGGAAAAGATCCTGTTCCCATGCCGCGTTTGTTTGGAGCATAAGCTTAGAGGCTGTCGGGATTTTCATGATGGCGAACGTCGAGGGTGAAGTTTTGCTTCACCCCGGCCAGTATCGGCAGAATGTGATTTAAAACCTGTTCGGGTGTCATCCGGAATTCATTTCCTTTGGCTGAAACCTTGAGCCATCCTGTTTTATCTTTGAGGTACCGCTCTGCGCTCTTTTTTGATCTTACAGTGAGCACATAACATTCATTTTTCAGGTTCATGTCTGTGTATATTTTTGAGGTTTATTTTTTCTGTGAATCAACCGCTTATCCAAGCGGTCGCAATGCCCAAAGCCAGAACGGGATACCAGGCAATGCTAAGTCGAAAGGCCCACAAATGGAAAAGGGAAAGCTGTCTATAAGGTATAAGATAGATAAGTTGTGCCAACATGATCCAGGGAGACACCAGTAAAAGATAAAAGCAACCCAGAGATGCCATCCCGGACCAGACCCACAAAAACTCGGTGAGAATGACCGTAGTAAATCCTCCGTAAGTGAAGAATAAGTTAAACCAGGGGACGATGGGTGGATGAGGAATGTTTTGCTTTCGGATCTTGTGGCAAAGGAAAATAAACAAGAGCACACCGATAACGGGCACAATAAAATGAACCACCAGTCCTCTGACCAACTCATTCATTGGATAAAGCCCTCCGGGAAAGACGAGAATTTGGGTCCTTTACCACCAACGGTAAGGGCTGTTGCCTTTCGAATCCACAAAGGTCATTTCTTCGGCAGATTTCAGTCCCACGTGACCGTCCACGTACAGGAAGTTGGTCAGATCACCATAACGAAACGCCATCGGCGCCGCCCAGGTGGGAACCCCATCCGAAGAGGCCATCCATTCAGTATTACTCGCTTCCATGGGCCCGAAATGCACAATGGCCGCATGGTTGGGGACGCGGTTGATGTAATTATCCCAATTGGCATTTGATACTTGCGGGTTCAATCCGTAGGCCCTGCCATTGGTTTGAATTTTACGTCCCGGCGCATTGAATACACTGTTGGGTTCGACGACTGCCGACATGAATTCGGTCACATTCATATCCTTATAACCGTCCATATACTCTTTGAGATAGTACTGCCAAACATAGGTGGTCTGACCATTTAACTTTTTCTGGTAGTCGAAATACGGAACCATTCTCCCTTCATTTTCACCCGCATAGAGTTGAGCGGCGGTTCCTATTTGACGCAGGTTTGATGCGTCTTTTACACGGAGGGAATTTTGCCGAATCCGTGAGGCCGCAGGAAAGAGCAATGATACCAGAAGCATAATAATGGCAATTACCACCAACGTTTCGATCAGGGTAAACGCTTGTTTGTTTGTATTCATTGCAGGCTCCTGAAAAATGAAGCCCTGATAGTTAAAGTACCGTATCAGAGGGAATTACAGTTCCTTTAGGGACAACGATGACCCCATCACTGATGGAGTACAACTCGTAGTTGCCATCCGTTTTGCCTTTTGGACTAATAATGACCCGGTCACCGATCCGGACGTTTTTATCAATAATCGCGTCTTCCACATGACAGTCACGTCCGATGCCGGGCGGAATCGGGTGATCTCCGGCACGGGGTTCATCCGCATAAAAATCGGCGCCCATCATGACGGTATTCCGCATGACCGTCCCCTCTCCGATGACCCCCCGAATCCCCACAATACTGCGGCTGACTTCGCGGCCGGAGAGAATACATCCTTCCGATAACAAGCAATTATTCACCACACAACTCAGCACCTTGGAAGGGGGCAGATACCGCATACGGGTATAAATGCGGTACTTGGTGTTGTAGAGAGAAAATTCGGGCATGGCGTCGGTGAGTTGCAAACTGCTTTCCCAGAAATTCCGGATGGTACCGATATCCCGCCAGTAACCTTCGTAGATGTAGGAGTAAACTTTGGTGTTGTCGATCGCCTGGGGAATCACTTCTTTGCCGAAATCCTTTGAATCATTATTTAACAGACGTTTGAGAACATCCGCATTGAACACATAAATCCCCATACTGGCTAAATAGGTTTCCTCTTCATACATCGGAGCTCTGAGTTGGGTCAGTTCCGGTGTATCACCGGGTTTCTCCACGAAATTCACAATGCGGGAATCCTCGTCTGACTGCAGAATCCCCAGAGAACCGGCATCCCGACGGTCAGTGGGTTTGGTGGCAATGGTTACTTCCGCACCTCGTTTCACATGCTCTTCAAGCATGGCGGAAAAGTCCATGGAGTACAATTGGTCACCACTGAGGATGACCACATAATCCGCATTTTCATTTTCCAAATGGCCTAAAGTTTTCCGTACTGCATCCGCAGTACCGGTATACCAGCTCTCATCCCCCGGACTCTGCTGGGCGGCGAGAATGCGGACGAAGTTTTTGTTGAAAGAATCAAACCGGTAACTGGTGTGAATATGACGGTGTAAAGATTCGCTATTGAACTGGGTCAGCACAAAAATCTTTTTAATATCGTTATTAATGCAGTTACTAATCGGGATGTCGACCAAACGATATTTTCCGGCGATCGGAACCGCGGGCTTGGACCGTTCCGAAGTCAGGGGTTGCAAACGGGTTCCGGCTCCACCACCTAAAATCACACCAATTACGTTCATATACTCTCCTATAGGATTAATAACTAAATCACCTTCGCACAGTGCGCACAATTTGTCATGGAAAACCGGATGAAAAATTGATGAGAATTTACAGGGGGACTTGCATTTCCCCGTCCGTTAAAGCATATAGTCCTTTTTTAAGGAGAATTTCATTATGAAGACAATTTATTTGAGTGGCCCGATTATGGACGAGCATTTGGGATTGGCCCGGGAATGGCGGGAAGAAGCTAAAGTAAAACTGGGTGGGCATTTCAACCTTTTAGATCCCATGCGCCGGAACTTTAAAGACCGTGAAGTGGATTCCGCCAATGAAATTGTGGAATTTGATCTCCAGGACGTTCGGGATGCGGACATTCTTTTGGTGAACTACAATAAAAATTCCATTGGCACCTCCATGGAAGTTTTTTATGCAGCCCAAAACTTGGGGAAATTCGTTATCGCGTTCAGTCCTTTCACCTTTCAGGACTGCAGCCCTTGGATGGTGCGCTATTGCACGAAGATTTTACCTTCACTCTCGAATGCCAGTGACTATTTAATCAGTCATTTTACTGACTAAGGACACCCGATGATCCTCAAACTCGAACCCTATTCCGGAATCAGCGGCGACATGTTTATGGGGGCCCTGGCGCCTTTGTTGGATGCCGAAGCCGAGATGATGGCGCTTCCCGCAAAATTGGGGTTGGAAAATGTGGAAGTTCGTTTCGAAGATGTGATCCGTTCCACCATCCGCTGTAGCAAAGCGAATGTGATCGTGGCAGGTCAGACACCTGCTTCCGAACACCATGAACATGGGCATACTCACGGCCATAAACACGAGCCCCATGATCATCATCATGCGCATGGTCACGCCCATGATCACGCGCATACACATGCCCACCGTGCCTACACAGATATTGTGCTTCTGATTCAACAAGCAGATTTGACCGAAGGTGCCCGGGAACTGGCATTGAATTTTTTCTTAAAATTGGGAGAAGCCGAGGCCGAAATGCACGGCATGCCCTTGGAAGATGTCCATTTTCACGAAGTGGGCGGCGAGGATGCGATTGTGGATTTGGTCGGGGCGGCAGTGCTTTTGGATAAACTGAAACCCGATGCGGTTTTCTGCACCCCGGTTTGCGTGGGCAGCGGATTTGTCAAAACCGCCCACGGACGTTTGCCGGTCCCCGCGCCTGCCACTGAAAAATTGCTACAGGGACTGCCTACCTTTCAAGGTCCGATCGAAAAGGAAATGTCGACCCCCACCGGGGCTGCGATTTTGGCCGTGCTTCAACCGGACTTTGATTTACCCACCCTGATTACACAAAAAACAGGATTGGGTGCAGGCAGCCGGGACCTGGATCAACCGAACGCCCTGCGCGTAAGCCTTTGTTCAGCAAACCATAAAGGATCGCAAGAACCTGTGACTTTGCTGGAAACCAATCTGGACAATATGAGTGCAGAAGATTTGGGCGCGGATCTCTTACAGGATTTGTTGGATCAAGCAGCACTCGATGCCTGGCTAAGCCCCATTCTGATGAAGAAAGGACGTCCGGCTCAACTCTTGCAGGTTTTATGTAAACCGTCTGATGCGGAAAAACTGACTCACGTTCTTCTGAAACGGGTCCCGACCTTAGGGGTCAGACAATTTGAAGGAAAGCGTACGGTTCTTTCCCGTGAAGTTCGTGTGGTATCGACTCCCTTCGGCGTAATCGAAGTAAAAGTACATCAGTTGGCGGACGGATCCGAAAGGTTTTTGCCGGAATACGAGAGTTGCCGGCTGGCGGCGGAAACGGCAGGGGTCAGTATTCGGGACGTCCGCGAAGAAGCGTGCAGAAGTTCACGCGGTTGAACCTCCTTTCCCGACGTTGAACCTTGACCCTTGGATAAATTTCAGGAAGGTGAATTCCATGAAAATTATATCACTTTGTATTTCTCTGTTTTTTCTTTGTTCCTGCGGATCTTCGGAACCCAGAACCTTTATTTCAATCGGCACGGGGTCTATGACCGGCGTATATTATCCGGTGGGAGGTGCGATTAAAAAACTGGTTGAGGACGTGGAGGGGAACGCATTGCGGGTTTCAGCCAAAGCGAGTCTCGGTTCCGTTCAGAACATCAACGATGTCATGAACGGATCCATTACTTTTGGTATCGCGCAATCCGACCGACAATTTCAGGCCTTTGCAGGTCTCAGCAACTGGGATGGTAAACCCCAAACTGAACTCCGGTTTGTGTTCAGCCTCCACCCTGAAGTCATCACCCTGATTGCCGCGGAAGACAGTGGCATCACTTCGGTTGCGGACTTAAAAGGCAAACGGGTCAATTTGGGAAGCCCCGGATCCGGGGACCGTGGAAACGCTTTGGCGATTCTGGCCGCCGCCGAACTGGATCCCGAAGAAGATCTGCAAGCCCAATCTCTCACCGTGGCGGAATGTGCAAGCCGCATTCAAGACAATCAAATTGATGCATACTTTTTCACCGTGGGACATCCCAACGGCTCGATTACAGAAGCGACCACAGGCCGTCGTAAAGTACGTTTTGTTCCGGTCACAGGTATGGAGAAACTGATAGAAGATTCACCTTATTATGCCACCACCCGGGTGCCGGTTGACCTCTATCCCCAAGCGGTAGCGCATGGTGAAATTGAAACCATCGGGATGCTGACCACCTTGGTGACCCGTTCAGACACCCCGGATGATATTGTTTATACCTTGGTGAAAGCGGTTTTTGAAAACCTCGACACATTAAAGATCCAACACCCTGCCCTGCAAGGATTGACCCCTGAAGGAATGTTAAAAGGCGGAAACGCCCCCTTGCATCCGGGAGCAGAAAAATATTACCGCGAAGCAGGCTTGTTGTAATTCACGTCCAGTAGTCCACGCTCTCCGAGCGTGGAAATGAAACAAGAGCATAAGCAATGATTTCCACGCTCGGAGAGCGTGGACTACAACCTGCGTAGAAATCACTTTTCAACCCTCGTAAAGGAAGCTTGTCATTTCCACGCTCGGAGAGCGTGGACTACGGCCTGCGTTGAAATCGCTTTTCAACCATCGAAAAGAAAGCTTGTCATTTCCACGCTCGGAGAGCGTGGACGACAACCTGCGTGGACGCAGAAATGTATGGTCTATAAAAATAGTTGAACTTTTTTGCGGAAATACCGGAAAGTGCTGCTTTCGGGTGACAGAACCCCAAAGAAAGGAAGTCTGTCATGAAAAAAGTTATCTGTCTGTTTCTCCTCCTGTTTTTATTCCCGCTCATCGGGAATGCGGATACCCAACTGGTCTATTTAGGACGTATTGATCTTGCCGGCATGGTGCCCCCTGCGCTACCCGAATGTGGTACCTCTTTAAAATTTGAATCCACCGACCTCCCCCTTACATCCGCTGCTGAACAAAAAGCCGGATATATTCCGGGACGATTCCGTCAGGCCATTCTGGAAATGCAGGAAAAAGGATTAGAACTCCAATTTAAAGTGGATCATGTTTATGCGTCCCCTCTCCCTGGAAAATTTTTAAGTGTTGAAGTTTGGGTGTATACTTCAAAGATGACTGATATTTCCCCCTTGGTCTATTCGATCCCGGTGATAACCGTATCTGAGTTATCGGCCATGACCGAGTAATCATAAGGGTATAGAATAAACCATCCTTGTACGGTTTAAGACATCATATGCAATGAAGCTATATTGACAGGCAAAGGGCGGTACTAAACCGGGTGCTCCCGTAGCTTGCCATTTTTGAGAAGTCTTCCTTCGCAACCGGGATGTGCTGACAATCCACTTCATTCTCCGTTATTTTATCGGTATCCGGATCGTGGACATAAAAGCAAAGGTCATCCGCACCGGTGACCACCACCCAGTGAGGGGCTTTATCCCCATTCATGCGATAACTGCTAATCAGCACCAAAACCGAGCAACCCTGATCTAACCAGTTTTCAATTAACTCCACCGAAATGCTGTGAGAATGAATCCTGATTTTTTCGGTTTCACACTGTGCCAAAAAGTGAGCATGTACGGATTCCATAATCTTCTTTTTATGCTCCACCCTCACCCCTTCGATAAAGGGAGTGTTCAGTGAACTCATGACCACCTGCACTTTAAAACCTCTTCTCTGCGCAGCCAGGGCCAGTCCCAGTGGATGACAACCTCCGTGGCCGGAGGTCATATAAATTGTGGTGGCCTCCCTCCATATATCCAGCTCTAAAAATTGAGTAAGTTTCACCCCCTTTTTTAAAGCAGACATGGCCATCATCAATGATGCGGGTCCGCAAGTAAAAGGTGTGGTTTGATGATACCAGGGCACACGGGTTTCAATATAATCCTCACCCGGATGCCGAATTCGCTTTTGCATACGGAGCGCATCTCCCAGATCTTCATAATACTGGGGAATTTCCGCAAAAATTCGATATCCCATTCCCTCATAAAGCCGGATGGCGACAACATTATTTTTGGCAACTTCCAGCCGCATATAAAAACGTCCGGAAGCTTCCGCATGGGCCTCTAAATCGCTCAGCAAAGCTTTTCCAAATCCTTTTCCGCGGGTCGTGTCATGTAATACGATGGAATACAGCCGGGCAAGGTGAGTTCCCTGATGCAGCATCACCAAACCGTATCCCTTCAATTCCCCGTTCAAGATCAACACCCGGAATACCCGTCCGGCCCCTCCTTTAATCCAGCGCTGAAAAGAACGTTTGCTTAATCGATCACTGGTGAAAGATTTGTCTTCGAGTTCAATTAACGCACTCAAATCATCTTTTTGCACATCCCGGATCTGGAATTCCGGTTCTGCGGATGCGCTCAACGAAGTCCTCTTTTTTCCATACGGTTTACGAACTCCTGCATGACCATCATATAGAGCTCATCCCCTAAATAAGCATCTTCGATCCGATGATCGATATTTGGATTGTCATTCACTTCGATGACATAGACCTGGTTTCCCTTCTGCTTAATATCCACTCCGTACAGTCCCTTTCCAATTATGGAACAGGCCTTTAAAGCGGCATCTAAAACTTTGCGGGGCGCTTCAAAAGTGGGGATGGTTTCAAAAGCACCTTCTTGATTTCCTTTTCGGGCGGAACCGTGATTATAGATTTGCCAATGGTCACGTGCCATAAAATATTTACAGGCATAGATGGCTCGGCCATTCAGCACCCCGATTCTCCAATCAAATTCGGTGAACAGATATTCCTGCACCAGCACCAAAGCCGATTCTTTAAACATCTGCTTTAATTTTTTCAGAAGGTCCAAATGGTTCGCGACTTTGTAAACGCCAAGCGAAAATGAACTTTCGGGCATTTTAAGCACCATGGGATAACTGAACTGCGATTCAATTTTCTCAATATCTGCGGTGGCAAAGCCCGAAAGCACCATGGTCAATGGGGACTGAATCCCTTTGTAACTAAAAGCATCGTGCAGATAGATTTTATTGCAACAACGCAAAATGGACGTGGCGTCGTCAATTACGACCAAACCTTCCATTTCCCCCTTTCTTGCCAATCGGTAAGTGGGATGGTTAATGTGCGTGGTTTCCCGTATAAAGAGGGCATCATATTGAGAAAGGTGTTTGAGATCTTTCGAGCGCATGACTGAAGCTTCAACCCCAAGTTTGGATGCGGCTTTGACGAAACGCTTAATGGCTTCAATATCACTGGGGGAGTTGGCTTCATCCGGGTCATGGAGAATGGCGAGGTCCCATCGACTCATGCGTCTAACCGGCCGCCGCCAAACTCTTTCCGTAAAGTCTTTGAGTCTATCGTAAAAAAGGGACAGTTTGGGGGGATCTAACTCTGCCAGATTTCCGCGACTCACCTGGATTTGCAGGCCTTTTTCCTTCCGTTGAATCTGCGCCCGGAGGTATGGCGCAGCATAGCGGTCAAATAATGCACGGGCTGACTTTCTCCAAGGTTCATCCGCGGTCCAGCCAAAGAAAATATCCAGTTCAACCGGAGCGGTTTGAACGTCAAATTCTTTGGGCAATAAGCTGGTGGGAAAATGAATCCCGATCGATAGTTCTTCCTGCGGGTTCCGTAAATCATTTATGGTGCTGACACTCGGAAGGACTTTATGTTGACGGGATTCGGCCAGCAATGAACAATAATAACCGCGACTGAGATACTGGGTGGTATCACATAAATTGATAATCCGGATTTTGGGTTCATTTAATTTGGGATATTCACTCAAATATTGATCAAAAGAAATCACATTCAGGTCCAGTTCCGGGGTCTGGACCTGGTCTGTAACCACCAAGGTTTTATGCATAAAGGATCCTGATAAAATAACCCCGCCAACAGGGAGGGATCATCATGTATATTATGCTGTTTTACCCCCTTGTCACTCCCAATTTTTCAACGGAACACATCTTTCGATCAGCTCATATTTGTGCGGCAGTGAGGAGAATGTCCCTAATGCACGAGCTCAAAAAAAGGGACCCAAACCTTGAACGGCCATGGTCCCTGGGCAAAAGTTAAAAAAAGCCTTATTTCAGCAGAAAATTTCGGGTGAGATGATCTTCATCCCGGGAGGAAGGCCCGACCCGCAAACAGAATTCACCGGCTTCCACCACATAGTTGGCTTTGGCATCTACGATCCAAAGATCGGACGTGGCGATATTGAAAGTCACTTGTTTTGACTCTCCGGCTTCCAATTGAATTCTCTCGAACCCAATTAAACGCTTCTCAACCCAGGTGGCAGACGTTACCAGATCATTCACGTATAGTTGTGAAATCTCAGTTCCGGCTCGCGCCCCGGTATTTGTAACCGTTACCGTAGCCTGAAGAGAATTCCCCTTCACCACTTCTGCCGCTGAAAGGGAAAAATCTGAATATTCAAAGCTTGTGTAACTTAAACCGTGTCCAAAGGGGAACTGGGGTTCTTGAGTCAGATCTGCATAACGGTCTCCATGCTGTCCGGGAACCTGGTTATAAAAAGTAGGTTGTTGTCCGACATGCACAGGGAAAGAGATCGTCAATTTTCCGGTGGGATTCAGTTTTCCGCTCAGAACTTCAGCGATGGCGTTTCCACCTTCCATACCCGGATTAAATCCGGTCAGAATGACCGCGTCTTTTAAATACGCCATGGGGAGAACCAAAGGTTTACTGCTCACGAGCACCACGATCATGGGTTTCCCGGTTTCAGACAAAGCTTTGAGCAAAGCCTGTTGACCGCCTTGC
>CAKZLZ010000235.1 GCA_937127435.1 uncultured Verrucomicrobiota bacterium
GCTGTCTCCCTTACCGAGAGTTACCGCCTTCTTTTCAAATCCGTCGCCATCCTCAGACGCGACAAATATGACTTTTTCATCTCCGAAGGAGATAACCGCACTCCGCGGCACCACAACGGGAACCTGATGTGCATCCAAAAGCACATTTCCGGTCACGAATAAACCGGGACGGTACGTCCCTTTCGGATTGGGAACTTCAACCCGGACCAACCCTGTCCGTGTTGTTTCGTCGATCATGGGCCCCACATAGGAAACGATACCTTCCGTGACAGGATAGGTGTGCCCTGCGGAAATACGGACATTTTGACCTTTATGAATTTTTGGCAGATCTCTCTGATACACACGTAAATCTACCCAAATCATAGACGTATCCGAAATGGTATAAGCGACCTCACCCGTTTCGAGACTTTCACCAGGTGTAATATGAAAGGAAACAATGGTCCCGTCCAGAGGTGCGACAAGTTGGAAAGGGCGCAAAGTTTCATTGCTCTCCAGATCGGCAAGAATCTCTCCCTTTTTCACCGTCTCTCCCAAACGTTTTTTAATAGAGGTCACGACGCCGGAAAAGCGGGGACTGACATGCCCCATCCGGTTTTCATCCATTTTCACTTCCCCCTGCAGACGAAGCTCCTCGTGAATTGTTCCAGCCTCAGCCGTCTGCACGATGATATTAAAGTCTTTCATATCCGCAGCAGACAATTCTATTTCCCCGCCGTGACCTTCTTCTTCCTCGCCATGCTCATCATGGTCCTCCCCTTCTTCTCGGTCAGCGTGAGTTTCATGTTCGTCATGCCCCGGCGCTTCCGACTCGTTGTGGTCATTATGGGATTCTGTGGCCTGCGCCTCTTCTGAATGGGTACCGTGGTCGTGATCTTCCTCCCCGGCATAAAGGGGATAGGCAACAGCCAGACTGAAGCCGAACAGCGCGCGAAGGGGTAATTTTTTCAAGATATTGTATTTTAAGTTCATAGGATATTTCTCCAAAAGGTTTTTTTTCAAAGGTTAGATAAGGGGGTTGCGGTAAGGCGTTCAAGAGCAGCGCGGGTCTGGATGACCCGTTCCAGCGCTTCCAATTCAGCTTCTTGGATGTCGTAAAGTGCCTGCCGGCCCTCCAAAACATTCAACAGAGGGTAACGGCCCTCGCGATAGCCCTCGAGGGTTTGGGTAAGTGCATTTTCCGCAGCCGGTAAAAGCGTTTCACGGAGTTCCACGGCATCGCTGAATGCCGACGACAAATCCCGCCAGGAAGATCGGGCTTCCAACAGGAGTTCCCGGCTTAACGTATCGCGTTCCGCATCCAGAGCGGTGATCCTGGCCCGGGCGGCACGGATGTTTCCCTGATTGCGGTCGAACAACGGTAGAGGGAGCCCAACACCCACAAGGAAGGCAGTGTCGCCGTCATCTTCCCTGAACTGCCGGATTCCCGCAAAGACTTCTACATTGGGGGTGGCATTTGCTTCTTCCAGCTCAAGCTCCGCTTCGCGGGCGTTTCGGCCCGCTTCCAATTGCCGCAGGTCGGGATGGTTCCCGATGTGGGTCTCCAGTTTTTCCAGAACTGGGGGTTCCGTCAGGGCCACCTGCTCTGTGATTTGGATAAAGGGTGCTTCCGAAGCGCCCCACAAATTAGCAAGGGCTTCTCTGGCCGCAAGCTCTTCCCGTTCAGCCTGGCGAAGTGCGAAGTTCCGTTCCCGAACTGCCAGTTCGGCCCGGGCCGTCTCGACAGCTGACACCCGTGCGGCTTCCAGTAAGCGTCGGGTTTCTTCCAGATTTTGGGTTGCCAGTTCCAACTCCTGCTTTCGCAAGTCCCGTCGACGTTGGGCCACCACCACTCTATCGAAAGCAGTACGGGTTTCGGACGCGATCTGCAATCGAAGAGCTTCAAGGCCGATCCTGAGCGTTTCGCGACCACTCTCGGCCACGGCAGTACGTAACCGGCGTTTCCCGGCAGTTTCCAGTTCCTGTGCGTAAGTGATGGTGGTTTCTGCTGCGTCCGTGCCCTCGAAAGGTCCGGTGCCGAGAATATTCTCGACCTCGGCTTCCAGGGTGGGATTCGGGGAAACCGCAGCCTGGTCGGCCAACCCAGCGGCCTCCTCCAGCTGTGCCTCCATGAGAGCAAGTCGGGGATCAACCTTCAGTACCCGGGTCAGAGCTGCATCAAAGGTTAGGGAGGAGTCCCCTGGCTCTTCAGTCTCCTGACCGAAGAGTGTGCCTAAAGAGGCCATGGTTAAAATGAAGAATTGTCGTTTGTGTGTAGAAAAAAAGTGCATAAAAAATCCTGATAAAAGTGAACGGAATCCATCTGAATTCAGATGGAGGTTGCGGGTCTGCCATAAAGGAAGGACACCGCAGGTCTTTTATCAGGATTTCAAATACGCAGTTGCGTCAACTGCACAGTATGCACACTGACCGCAGTCAATGCAGGGGGAGCCTGAGCCTGTAAGTCAGGGGCAAGTTCCCGGAGGGTGAGACCGAAATCAAAATTTGTCTCATGTATTAGCAAGGGTGAAATGAGATAGTCAAAGTCGGCATGCTCAGTTTTGACCAAAACGGTGTGAGCGGCATCAAGCTCAACATCCAGGCAATTTTCCGTTGTCGCTAGATTCTGTAGAGATGGCTCTGATGCGACACGGGCTGTTTTACATTCCTCTTTATTTATCTGCCCCACTTCCGCATGCACCTGCAGAGACTGATGAATACAAATCAACAATCCACCCACGGCGCCAAACACGGCGTTCCAGGAAAAAAGGATTAAAAATGATATTTCAATGCGTTTGTAATTCACTATCAGGTTATATAAGGTCAATTACTTACTTTGTCAACCAGCGCAGGAGGGCATAATGCTGAAACTACAGAAGAATGATTCTCTAACCGTATCATCAATACGTAAAATGTTTCGGCAGAATTCGCACGGCACAAAAATTACCAGTAGAAATCCAATGTTGAAACACGGTTGCGATTTTGGCTAATTATGAAAGTCACGGGAAGCCCGTATCACTTTTTTGATAATACCTGCGCGAATGACATAATCCCCAAAACCTTCATGAGCCCGACGCTCAATAGCCCAGCGTCCAATTAGCTCATCCATGGTGGCGAGAATGGACGATTGATCGATGTTCTCCTGGTACATTTTAGGTATACGCGTACCGTTCGTATTTCCCCCAAGGTATAAATTGTAACGGCCAGGTGCTTTTCCCACCAGACTCGCTTCCGCAAGCATAGAACGTGCACAGCCATTAGGGCAACCGGTAACTCGTAAAACGATATGATCTTCGGCAAGGTTATGTTTTTTCAATAGGATTTCTATATCGTTTACCAGTGTGGGAAGGTAACGTTCTGCTTCGGCCATCGCCAGTGGACAGGTAGGGAATGCCACACAGGCCATAGAGTTAAAGCGTTGAGCTGTGTGGCGGTCATCTATCAGCCCGCATTGTCGTGCCAGGATTTCAATTTTATCTTTTTCCGCTTCCGGTACATTGGCAATAATCAAGTTTTGATTCGAAGTTATACGGAAGTCACCTTGGTGTATTTTGGCTATGGCAACTAACCCTGATTTAAGGGGCTTGCCCGGATAATCCAGAATGCGGCCGCTTTCGATAAACACAGTCAGATGCCATTTATTATCGCAGCCTTTGACCCAGCCGATGCGGTCACCCCGTTCAGTAAACTCATAAGGGCGGGATGGCTCAAACCTAATCCCGGCCCGACCTTCAACCTCCTGCTTGAATTTTTCTACCCCATGGGTTTCCAATGTATATTTTGTACGTGCGTGAGAGCGGCTGACACGGTTTCCTAAATCACGCTGTGTTGTGACAACGGCTTTGGTGACCTCTAAAATGTCATTCACGGCGATAAATCCGAAGTCATCGGCTTTACGGGGGAAAGTTGTTTTGTCCCCATGGGTCATTCCTAAACCGCCACCCACTAATACGTTAAAACCAACGACATGCGTATCTTTCACAATGGCTACAAAGTTTAGGTCATTGGCATGTACGTCGACATCATTAAATGGAGGTAATGCCACAGCTATTTTGAATTTACGCGGCAACAGGGTTTCACCGTAAATCGGCTCGTGTTCTGTTTCGTGAATTTTTTCGCCGTCTAGCCATATTTCAGCAAAGGCATTGCTATGTGGTAATAACATTTCACTGATCTTCGTCGACCACTCATATACCTGAGCATGTAACTCCGATTGCATCGGGTTAGATGTACAAATGACATTACGATTTACATCACCGGCGGTAAAAATTGAATCAATGTTCGCTTTGAATTTGAGTTCCTGAAACACCGATTTCAGATGGCGTTTATAGATGCCGTGATACTGAAAAGTTTGGCGGGTTGTTAACCGTATGCTGCCTGCATTGGTTAATTCGCTGGAAATCCGGTCTATTTCTAATAGTTGCTGCGGCGTAATCACCCCACCGGGTAAACGGGCGCGTAAAAGAAAAGAGTACAAAGGCTCTAATTTCTGTTTTTTACGCTCCGCTCTGAAGTCGCGGTGATCCTGTTGGTATAAACCATGAAATTTAATTAATTGTACGTCATCAGACGAAAAAGCGCCGGTAGTTGCCTCTTGGAGGCCTTCAACTATTTTCCCCCGGAGAAAGTTACTTTCTGATTTAATTCTTTCGTTGTCATGTAATTTCTGACTCATGAATGGGTGTTTCTCTGGTACATTTTGTTGTGGGGTCAATGTTTCAGTCATATCTTGTCATCCTGTTTCTTTTTGCCTCCATAAGGAATGCGTCGTTAAAAAAGATAATCTGTTCCGTAAATTAAGGAACCCCCGAAGTGGGCGGTGATGGGAACCAGGATGGCCAGCAAGAATACCATAGTTCTGTAGACAAATGTTCCGACTTTTTCACGCTTCCGTGTAATCAACAGCCCGAGCAATCCGACCAAACTTAAGCTCGCGACACTGACACCCAACCAGCGGTGAAAGAGCAATGTCTCAGCGAGTTCTCCCGTATAAGTGCTTTGGCTGGCGGCGATCCATCCGAAACTAGCCGCAACCAAAGCGGCGCATGCACCAAAGATAAAATTAACCCGCGCGGTGAAACGCCAGGTTGGGGAATGAAATTTTAACCCTATCACTTCGAGCAGCCCTGCCAAAGGCAGTAGGGCAATGGGTAAATGAACCACCAGCACATGCAGTTTTCCCAGCAACTCTAAAAGCTGGCTGGTAGCCGAAGCGGTTTCATCGACATGGTGGTCTGTCGCATGATCATGACCCGATACTTCCTCTGAATCTTTAGACGCATGGTGATCTTCCTGCGGATTTTCCACACTCAAGTCCAAGCGATCCACATAGGCCTGAGGATCTTTATTGAATTTACGCAAACAGGATTTGCAACAGAATCCGATCGTCTTTCCCAGATACTCGGTGGTGATTGAAGCTTCTGCTGGCTCCTCCGGCGTAACCGGACACATGGCGTTGATCGGTTCTGCTGCCTGGATCAAGGTCATGAACAGCATTAGGGCCCCGATCAAAAATATTTTTTTACTTCGCGTCTTCATAAGTCACCTGAATTTCTGTGGATTTAAATCGCATTGCAAATGGATGCTTCACACACGACGTCGCCGCTCAACTTCATTGTCGTGGATGATATTTTTCGTTGATGCCGCAACCATGTGGGACATTTCATTGGCGGCATCAAGAAGCGCCTCCTTTTGCATAATCATCAAGCTTTCAGAAGACGTGGCGATTTCCCGCAACGTGGATGCATGGGCGGACAGACTGGAAATGGAACTTTCTGGTAAATCAACTGAAATGCGTTCAATCATTAAATTGATACCATCCGCAATATCACGAATCTCCCGGATACGATAGTTCCGACTCAAGGGAAGCAAATCCCCTCCGGAGATCGCATATAGTTTTTCCTGAAAATGGTGAATAGGCGCAACCACGACTTTCAAAAAGAACATATACAAAGTGACATAAATGAGGATCATGAGAAAAAATATATGGGTGACATGTTCACGAATTAACCCCATAATACTCACTTCAGGCCTCAATACATACTGCAGGACCGCATAACTTGCCATGCCGATGATAAGAATGAGGGCGATATACCTTGCGACCACGTTGGTGAGGGTCGGTAGTTTTTCTTTATGGGGATTATCGTAGTGTAATTGATTCTCGGGGAGGTCTTGATCTTTCATGTTCATTCTCGCTGGGGTGGGTTGCCTTTCAGACTCGAAAAATAAAGAGGAGGGAAAGAGTGGTGCCACAACTTCGGATGCGACACCACCCATAGGCATCATTCTTAATGTTGATGACCTGAGTGCTGGTCTTTTCCTGACGCTTTTTCCTGATGCTTGTCGTGTACTTTCTCACCAGCTAATTGGCTTTTCACCGAACCACAACGCAACATCTTTGATCCGTAGTAGGGATTGGCGATGGTTTTGTCGGACTGCATCCAATCCGCACCTTTGCCGGAAAAAGCCATGGGGCAATGCGCAACGTACAAGGCTTGTTCATTGCTGACACCGACATGTTTCACCATCGACATCAAATCCGGGGTTAAGACATGAAAGGCTTCACGGGCAGTTTTTAAGTCTTCTGCCTGAGCAATCTTCGTCACCGGTGCGCTTAGGTCTGCGGCTTCAGCCTGAGCGTCTTCCGCTTTCGGGGCCTGTTTGATCGCTTCCAAAAACGCGGTGGCCCCGGTCTGGGCGGCTTTCAGGTCATCTGCTGCCAATGCGCTTTGCATTGCCAAGTATGGGGTGACTAACGTATCCACAAAGGCGGGTTGAAATGATTCGCTGTGGGCGAAAAGGCTGGTGCTGGTAGCCAGCACGCCCATTAGACTAAGGGTTTGAATGATTTTCTTCATATTTTTTCCTGTTTGGTTTTGGTTTAATTCGGTTGCCCCACAAACAATAGAAGAGCATCCTAAAATGATATTTTTTATGGTTTGGATTTGAAACGTGCGGACAGTTCGGCTGCTCCGCAATAGAGTGATGGCACGACAAAGGCCGTGGTGACGGCGAGGACCATACCACCGAAGGAAGGGATGGCCATGGGAACCATGATGTCGGAGCCCCGACCGGTGGAGGTAAGGACGGGTAGCAGGGCCAGAATGGTGGTGGCACTGGTCATCATGGCCGGACGGATCCGCCGGGAGGCGGCATGCACGGTGGCACGGCGGATCTCCTGTACGGTTTTGGGTGCTTCTGCTTTAAAGGTCTGTTGCAGATAAGTGCAGAAGAGTACTCCGTCATCCGTGGCAATCCCGAAGAGGGCCAGAAAACCGACCCACACCGCCACACTGAGGTTGATGGTACCTATCTGAAAAAGGTCACGAAGATTGTGGTCGAATAGACTGAAATCTAGAAACCAACCTTGGCCATACAACCAAAGCATGATAAATCCCCCGGACCAGGCAAATAGAATTCCAGTGAAGACCATGAGGGTTTCCGGAATGCGTTTGAATTGAAAATATAGAATCAACCAAATGGCGAATAAAGCCAACGGCAAGACCACGGAAAGCCGTTTTTCGGCTCGCACCTGATTTTCATAACTACCCGTAAATTTGTAACTCACTCCGGCAGGAATCACCAGGTCACCCGACGCAATTTTGGACTGTAAAAGCTCTTGCGCCTGCTCCACCACTTCCACTTCAGCGAAACCATCTACTTTGTCAAAGATCACATAGCCCACCAAAAAGGTATCTTCACTTTTGATGACCTGCGGACCGCGCACATACTCAATCCGCGCCAATTCCTTGAGAGGAATCTGCGCGCCGTCGGGTGCGGCGATGAGAATATTTTCGATATCTTCAAAGCTATCACGCAACTCCCGCATATAGCGCACCCGCACCGGATAGCGTTCGCGCCCTTCCACCGTTTGAGTCAGTGGCTTACCTCCAATGGCTACTTCGATCACATCTTGCACCATCTGAATTTTAATCCCGTAACGGGCGATGGCCTCACGGTCGATTTCGATTTCCAAATAGGGCTTGCCGACCACCCGGTCGGCGAACACGGCCTCGGCTTTAATCGACGGCACTTGTTTAAGCATGCGCTCCATGTCAAGCGCCACACTTTCCAGGGTTTCAAGATCCGGCCCGAACACTTTTAATCCCATGGGGGCGCGCATGCCGCTTTGCAACATCACAATCCGCGCGGCAATCGGCTGTAATTTGGGGGCGGAAGTGGCGCCTGGTACCCGGGCTGCTTTGACAATCTCATCCCATATATCATCCGGGGTACGGATCTCTTCCCGCCATTGACGGAAAGGCTTACCTTTTCGGGCCGGTATGAGTTCTCCATTTTCATCACGTTCAAACTCACCTACTTTTTTATCCCACGCAAAGCTGAGGATGTGCCCGTTCTCATCGGTGATATATTCCGACTTATAGTTGATAACCGTTTCAATCATGGAAATGGGAGCGGGATCGAGGGGGCTTTCTACCCGTCCGATTTTACCCACCGCGCTCTCCACTTCAGGAATCGCCTGAATAGCCATGTCCTGTTTGCGGATCACATCGATTACTTCGCCAATCGACGCATGGGGCATGGTGGTGGGCATGAGTAAAAAAGAACCTTCATCCAGATCCGGCATGAATTCTTTACCTAAACCGGGAACAGCATGGGACATGGATACAAACCAACTCGCATCTTTCACAAATCCCGGCATCCAGGAAAAAACAGTGGACCAGCCCAGCCAGATGCTGAAGCCAAAAGTCACTACCATTACACATAGACTCAAAAATAGTGTTTTACCTTTCAGCACTATGGCAAGGAGCTTGGGATAAATATGCACAAACACCTGAATGAGACCGAGAAATCCGCCAACGGCCACTATGACAAATATCAAGTTGTGGGTAATAAACTCCGGACCCAGTGGTTTCCAGTCGGCCGCCAGCCAGATTGCTGTGGCCAGCGCCACTATCAAACAGAGCAACACTTTCAAATGACGTAAAAACCACCCGACCCATTTTGAAGAAGGTGCTTTTACCTTTTTCCGTTGCTTGCGGGCGATAATCAGATGAGCCAAAGGTGGTATCACGGTGAGGGCCAGTACGATCGACCCTACGAGGGCAAAGGATTTGGTATAGGCCAGGGGTTTGAACAGTTTGCCTTCTGCCGCCACCATGGTAAACACCGGCAGGAAACTGATAATGGTGGTCGCGACGGCCGTGGTAATCGCCCCGCCCACTTCAGAGCTTGCACGATAAACCACTTCCAATCGGGATTCCTCCGGGGGGGCTTCGTCGATATGTTTCAAAATATTTTCAATGATCACGACCCCCATGTCCACAATGGTCCCAATAGCAATGGCAATTCCTGAAAGCGCCACCACATTCGCATCCACTCCAAAGAGCTTCATCCCGATAAAGGAGAAGAGTACGGCCAAGGGTAGGATACCGGAGATCAAAGCGGCAGAGCGCAAATGCATAATCATCAACACCACCACAATGATGGTGACCAGAATCTGCTGCCTCACTGCATCTTCCAGTGTGCCCAGGGTTTCGTGTATCAATCCTGTGCGATCGTAAAAAGGCACAAGTTGCACTTGGCTAACGGTGCCATCGTCCAAGGTCTTTTTGGGTAAACCGGCCGAGATCTCCTCAATCTTTTCTTTCACCCGCTGAATGGTAGCCAAGGGATTTTCACCGTATCGGGTGACCACCACTCCGCCAACCGCTTCCGCGCCCGCTTTATCCAAGGCCCCGCGCCGCAAAGCAGGTCCGTAGTTAATTTCCGCCAGTTGATCCAGCGTGATAGGCACATTGTCCCGCTGGGTGACCACACTTTTACGCAGGTCATCCAGATTCTTCAAAAAACCTACGCCCCGGATTACATATTCCACCGAATTGATTTCGATGCTGCGTGCACCCACATCCAGATTGCTGTTACGCACAGCGTTAAATACTTCATGAAGAGAGACATCGTAGACCCGCAAGGCATCCGGATCGACATCAATTTGATATTCTTTCACATAGCCACCAATCGAAGCCACTTCCGCTACTCCGTCAACCCCTTGCAGCGCGTAACGCACATACCAATCCTGCACCGTGCGCAGTTCCTGCGGATCCCATCCCCCGGTGGGATTCCCTGCCGCATCCATCCCTTCGAGGGTGTACCAGAACACCTGGCCCAAAGCGGTGGCATCTGGACCCAAAGTGGGCGCCACCGCAGGGGGTAAGGTGCCTGAAGGGAGGCTGTTAAGCTTCTCTAAAATACGACTACGGGTCCAATAAAATTCCGCATCTTCATTGAAGATAATGTAGATGGAGGAAAATCCAAACATAGAATAACTTCGGATGGTTTTTACTTCCGGGATACCCAATAGTGCGGTGGTTAGAGGATAGGTGATCTGGTCTTCGATGTCCTGGGGGGACCGACCCATCCATTCGGTGAACACAATTTGTTGGTTTTCACCAATATCAGGGATTGCATCCACAGGAACCGGATCACGTGGAAGGGTTTCAAACTCCCAGTCAAAGGGTGCGACCATCATTCCCCACACCACCAGCCCAACCGTAAACAGGAAGACGACGAGTTTATTTTCCAGACAGAAACGAATAAGTTTATTGATCATACTTACTCACCCAAAGTTGCTTTAATTTCACCACAACGGAGCATGCTGTCACCGAAGTAAGGATTACGGAGTTCATCATTAGCCTGCAACCAGTCTGCACCCCGGTCATGGTTAGCCATCGGGCAGTGCATGCGGTAAAGAGTCACGGATGGATCTTGTAAGGCTTCAATCATGGCTACGGAGAATTTTTCGAAATGAGGCAGTCGCAGACCTTCCAGATCTTTTGCATCCAGCATCCCGTGGACAAATTCCGCAACGGGTCCTTCATGTCCTGTAACCGTCATCATGGCTTTCACTTGGGTCTGGGCGGAGGTAAAATCATCGTTCGCCAAGGCTTTTTGTAATTCGAGATAAGCAGGCAAGATCTTTTCTGCCGTTTCCTGATCAATTATTAACATGCTTTTGGAAGCGTTCGGCATCGGCATTCCTCCGTGATTATGTCCGGGGGCGGGGCCACCACCTTCAGGATTCATCATGCTGGGTTTGGCCTGAATCTGTAAAGCGGAGTCGATCTTGAAGGCTCCATGGGTAACCACCCGCTCGCCAGCTTCCAGCCCGGAAGCTGCCAAATAGAAATCCCCGGCTTTGGGGCCTAACACAATTTCACGTCCCTCATAGGTGGGTCGATCCGCATTCAACTTTTCTACATAAACCACCGCTCGTTTTCCGGTACGTAATACTGCAGAAGCAGGAAGGATTAATGGAGCCGATTCTAAAATCGGATTTACGTAGCCCAATTCTTCTGCGGGTACTAAATCCATGCCACAAACATCACAGGCTCCCGGTCCATCTTTCACCACTTCCGGATGCATCGGGCTGATCCATTTGCCTAACAGAGTTGGTTCATAAACCTTCCCTTCCTCTGCGAGTTTTACCGTCACCTTACCCTTGGCAAACATGCCTGGCTTTAAAAGTCCTTCCAGATTGGGTACGTTCACCCGCACCTCTACCGTCCGGGTTTTACGGTTCACCTCCGGATTGATAAATGCAATCGTACCATGAAAAATCTCTCCGGGAAACGCTTCCACGGTAAAGGCCACGTCCTGACCGTATCGCAACCAGGCCAAGTCGGATTCGTAGGCATCCATGTTCAGCCAGAGCTGACTCAAATCCACAATTCGAAATAAGGGTTGTCCGGTTGTAACATAACTTCCCTCCTCCACATGTTTTTCTGTGACAATACCGCCAATGGGAGCCCGCAAAACAAATTGATCCTTTGCTACACCCCGTGCCAATATTTCATCAATCTGTTCCGGTAATAAATCCCATAGCCGCAATTTCTCCCTCGCGGCAAAAGTAATAGAACTTTGAGGATCACTGCGGTGAGCGGTCAACAATTCCTGCTGCGCACTGAGCAATTCCGGGCTGTACACTTTAGCCAAATGCTCTCCCTGCTTTACTGGAATGCCGCTATAATTCACATAAAGCGTGTCAATGCGGGCCGGAAAGCGGGCGGTGAGAGATTTTTCTTTGGTTTGATCGTATCCAAGTTTACCGACCAAGCGCAATTCGGATTCTGGGAAGGCCCGTATGACTTCGGTGGTTTGAATTTCTGCCAAGGCTTTTGCGCTTTCACTCATCTGTAATGACCGCGGCCCCGCATCCCCTCCATCATCTTTCTGCAAAGGAATTAAGTCCATCCCACAAATAGGGCAGTCCCCCGGTTCGGGTTGTTGAATTTGGGGATGCATGGAACAGGTCCAAATCGTTGCATCTTCCACATGAATAGAATGTGGATCCGCCACTACTTCAGGTGTATTTGTAGAGAAAAGAAGTCGGCCTAAGATTATCCCGATAATAAAAATCAAGATAGTAAAGAGAATGGATTTATTTTTCGGTTTCATAATTAATAGGGGGAGTGTTGAGAAGCGTTTTGAGTTTGATATATTGTTGAGCTGCGTCGGTGACCGCACGTTCATAAAGCAATTGTAAATCGAGCTGGCTGCGTTCGCTATCGATCAGTTCCAAAAGGCTGGCCCGGGCACCTTCGTAAGCCGTACGGGTATTCTCCAAGGCTTGATCAGCCAAAGGAAGTAAGTCATTCCCATATAATTTAATCCTACGTTGTGCATCGGACAATTTAGCCATGGTGGCCTGCACATCCGCTCGCAGGACATTCAGACGTTGTTCATATGCTCTGGTCGCAGCCTCTCCAGCAAATGCTGCTTCCTCTCGTGCGGCCTTGTTGCGACCAAATTGTAATGGAATGCTTATTGCCGCGGTAACGCCCCAGGCATCCTCTCCGCCATCTGCAGGAACGGTTGCGGTTACCGGATCACCAATTTGAATATAATTCGCTCCTAGCACAAAATCAGGATAACTTTGTAGACGGGCCACTTTTTGGAGCGCTTCCGTGCGGGCAATCTGACTTTGTAGACCCAGGAGTTCTGGATTACGCAGGGAAAGCTGCTCAGTAAAGTGCTCCAAGTCAACATTTTCAGAGCCAGAAACCCTTTCCTCGTCCGGCCAAGGTAAAAGCGCTATTTCGTTTATTGCGAGCATCTCCTTCAAACGGGCCGATTGGCTGATACGGTTTTGCCCTAAGGACTGAAGAACATCCTGCAATTTCCCGATCTCCACTTTCAATCGCAGTAACTCGTTTAAGCTGCCACCCGTCTTCACCCGTGTCTCCACTACGGGCTCCCACTCCTTGAGTAAGTTCAAATGCAAGGTTGTCCGTTCAATCGCCTCACGGGTGTATGTATATTCATAAAAGGCCTGCGAAAGATCACGGATCAAATTGAGTTGTTGTTGTTGATATCCATACCATAGGGCTTCGGCAGCAGCAGCTGCCGCTTTTTCACGGCCATCCAATGTGCCAAACCAAGGGAAACGCTGATTCAGAGCCCAAACGTTATCCTGTGGACCTGTACGGGTTTGGATTTCTTCAACAAAATAGGTAACCTGTACCATGGGATCCGGCAAGGACGCGGCCTGTGGTACCTTTTCGAGGGCGGCCCTATATTGACGTTCGGCAACTTGAAGCCCTGGATTAGCCTCTAAACCGCGTTGTAAATACTCTTGCAATGACTGCCCTATAAAGGGTTCAGCAGAAAAAAGTCTCCACCCAAACAAGCTGGCAACCAAGCAAAAATAAGTAATTTTACGATATCCTAATGTCTTCATACCCCTTTCAACGGAAGCTCTCATGCAAACCCTCAAATTTTATGATAAAATATTTTCCGAATATATTTATCACTATCTTAAGGTACCTTTGAGGTGCCGATTTTTGTAGATAATTCGGTTTTAGCATGCTGACAGGGTTCCAATGTAAGGTGCCAGCTAAAATAAAAACCGCCCTCCTGCATAAGGAAGACGGTTTTCCCTTTATCCCGAGTACCGGAACTCAGGCGGCGATATCCCGGAGTTTTTCCAGGACAGACCGGGCATTGCCCAGCTCATTGTGTAGCGCTTTGTTCGCACGCTGATCAGCACGGATCTTCACGGCGATATCCTTCAGGGCAGTGTTGAGCGTCCGGCAGCTTTCCCGGGCATTCTGCACCATTGTCATCAAGTCTTCTTCCGGTTTGTCCTCATTTGCGGTCATTACGGTCAGTGGGGGTTTGGTTTCTTTAGGCATGGGTTGTTCCTCTTGGGTTACAGGTTGGGTTGGAGTTTCTTCTGGGGTCGATGGCTTCACAGCTCCCGGCACGTTCTCCTGACGCAGGGGCATCAGGACGTGAATCCCGTTCTCGGTTTCCGCACGGAGCGGAGCCATATGATCAGCAAACTGCCAGCGACGGAAGCCAGCCTCTACCGCTTGGAGGAAGTAGCTTCTGTTAAATGCCGTTAATTCACTGCCACTGAGGGTTGAATGGCGTAAGGGTTGATTCACCCAGTTGCCCCGCGCGTCACAGGCAGATAGCACCACCACGCCATCCTGTTTCATCAGGCAGATCCCGGCATTTTTGTCCCCGCCAGATTCTGCATGTGAAGCAGGGAGCGTCTGAACAGCTTGTTTTACCGCAGGGAGATCCCCATCCCCAAGTTGGAACACGCAGTCGTCGGTATGTGCATCCGGGATCACTTGTTTCCAGTTCGGGAATGTGCCGTCAACCAGCTTTCCCTGCAGCGTCCAGTTTCCAGCTTCGACGCGATACTGGTCTTGGCGGGTGCCCAGTTTACAGCTTGTGGGAAAACGATTCCAGGTCAGCAAATTGTGAATCGGCAAAATGCCTTCCACATCCTCCGGGAATTCAAAGTCGCTTAACGTACACAAGCGTCGCCCGTCCGTCGCAGTCAGCGTGTGACCACCGCGTCCTAGTTGCAGGGCTACCCCGTTAAGAACAGTCCGAGTTGGGTCGGTGGATGCGAATGGAATCAGGTTCCGGTAAGCAGTGATAAATCGATCATCGGCAGGACACACAGAGATGCGCTCAGGCGCATCAGGCCACTCCTCTGCGTCCATACAAGGCAGGAAGTGAGTTCGCTCTCCCAGGGCCCCGGAAAGGCCTATCCTGGCGGTTTGGGTATTGTCAGTGGACTCCAACGTAACCTGATCGTTCTTGGCAGATTTTACCAGGCGGAACAGGTTTTTCACGGGAAGTAGCAGCGTTCCTGGCCTGTGGACCTCGGCATCGGTGAATTTGTATTCAGCATGGTGATCCAGATCGGTCACGGATGCGGTAACGGTTTGGCCTTCGCAGTGGAAGCGTGCATGCTTCAGTACAGCGAGTTTAGTTTTACTAGCCATCGCTCTCTGAAGCCCGGTAAGGGCCTCGGAAAGTTCACGTCCATTTAGAGTAAAGTTCATAATATTCCTTTGGTTGGAGTTGGTTAAGGCTTGGGAAGGCGGAGTTGGCAAAGCAGATCACGCTGGTCGCCCCGAGTGTGGCAGATAACTGCACCCCCATGGGCGCACATGGCGCAGACGTGAAAGCCTCCGTCGAATTCGACAAAGGGCACCACTTTCCGGTCGGTACTGGAAGGATCACGGAAATACCCTGTGCTGACTAAAGGTTGGCCTCGGATGTCTTGGATTTTCACGATGGGGAAGATGAAGCCTTCTGCATCTGTTATCGTCCATTCGACATAACCTGGGTTTCCCTCATCGTCCAATTGCGGATAGAGCAGGGAACCGTCATCCAGTTTCAAACCGACAACAGGTGGGTACTCTCCATCACCAGGGATCTTGACTGTCCTGACAAGCTTAGCTCCGATCAGTTGGTCATGGAATTTCATGATGCGAGGCATGGCGCTCCCGGCAGATTCAATCTGCTCCCGGCTGAGTTTGTACAGGGGGTCCTCGATCCAGTCCAGGCTGTCACAAAAGTCGGCAGAGTCGGTTTTCTGAAAGGCAGCCTTGAAGGCGGAGAAGTCACTGACCTGGATCTGAGCCACTCCCTCTTCGTCGTCTTCGGAAAGCTGGCTTTGTAGCACCTGCCCACCACTGGCACGGACATCGTCCAGGTAGGTATTTAAATCGCCCTGATGTTCGCATTCGTAAAAGCGCAGAAAAAATTTCATGCGGCCTCCTTTATAGGGGTGGCTATTATTTGTGGTTGGTACGATTGCCGGGCTGCGTGGAAATCTATTACCGCTTCCTCGGGCAGGTCCCGGGTCGCAAGGGCTTCATAAAGCAGTTCGGATACGACTTGGGTCATGGGCTGCTTACGGGCTTTGCCCAGATGGTACAAAGGGCGGATCAGCAAAGGATCTATCTTGGGGGAATACATTGTTGTCTCCTGGGTTAAAAATGAGAGAATCCGCCGGTGATAACGACGGCGCTGACATTTAGTTATAACGCCCTGAGAGCATAAATTTCGGAATCTATAAAACTATATAAATGTATTTATTCAGATTTCCTCTTAACTTATATAGGTTAAGTTTAAACTTGGGACAACTTGGGACACTTTACCCAAACTTGGGACACCTTTGACAAGAGAGGGTGAAAAATTAAGTAGTTAATGGTTAGTAACTTACAACAAATCATATATGATATTTTCTCAAGTTGTAAAGAAAAGCCTTAACACAACCTCCCCCCCCCTCCACCCAATAAACACAGGGCCTTTAAGCTTAGCACGCTTTTAGGCCTAATCCTTGAAACTACAAAAATGTATTAAAAGTATTGGGGGGCCGTTACACGATTTCTCCATTCATATGTTCATTTCAGAGTCTTTGTTTTCTAATTTTTGGATTCTTCCAAAACTTCTCTGAATCTACTCAATTGATCTGAGTATCCCAGGTACTCACGCCGGATCTCAACGATCAGATCATCTGTATTTTTATAATCATCAACGTACATCAGCAGCGCTCGTTCAATATCCTCAGACCAGAAATCCTGATCCCGGGCAATGTGGAAGTAGTGTTCTTTCAGTGTAGCATTAGACATGTATGCCTGTGCGCAGTTATACAGGCACATGTGTAAATCACCCACCATAACCTTACGGTCCCGGGCGTAGCGTCCGTAGAGGTTTTTAGGGTCACACATCCACTCCACGTCAGGCTTTGGTAGATACGCAAGGTTGTCACCTACCTGCATCAGGGCTTTCCTGAATGGGTAGTCTGGGTGGCTTTCCATTGCCTCAAGCTTTAAGTGGGCGTCCGCGCAGATCTGAATAGCCGGCCAGTTTATTTTCCAGGTACCTTTTGGAATCAGGTCATCCGCAAATAAATCAGCAATACGTTGATCGGCGCCCCGGGTGTGCCAGTTAGCCCATCTCCAATCTTCCTGTCTCCAGTTCAGTTTATCGGTATAGCCGAACTCTATTCTGAGCCTGTAGATTTCAGCTACAGCTCTTCTGAGTTTTGGAAGTGCAGCGTCCAACGCCGGGAGATTAGTCAAAACCTCTTCATCAGTTAATCTGGATTCTTGGTTGGGTGACTCTATTTCTTCTTTCCCGGAATCAAAAGAAAACCCTAATCCCTCTTGGGGAGATTTAGAGGGGTATGGTTTATTTTTAATAAGGTCTATATCTTTCGGCCCTTTCACCATATCACTTGGGCCCTGTTCACCCCTAATGCTGAATATTGTTCTGTCGCAAAGCGCTTCAGTGCATATAGTTACACATGTTTTAAGCTTGAAGTGTTTGGTATGGAGCATTGGGAAAATTCGAAGGGCGGTTTTGCGATCGTTTACATTCCGGATAAAATGGTTTTTGTGCAAATAGTTCAGCGCAATCCTTACCTCTTTTCTGGTCATCCCGGGTACATTGGAAGTGCTGAAAACCGCCCAACTCTTTTCTTCTTTGAATACTCTGATCACCCAAATGTAGACCAGTAAGTGAAATGCTTTTGCCTGCTTCTCAATAAGATGATCAAGAATTTCATTTCTATGAACTCGAAACCATTTGGTTTTTTCTGGGTGTTTCTCTCCTAACTCGATTGGAGCTTCATTGGTTATCTTTACAAGGGCAGGTTTATTTTTGAGCCCCTTTCTGATAATCTTAATGTATCCAATTCTCACCAAAAGTGATAGGGCATCAGTCCGTTGTTGTTTGGTCATTTCGGAAAGAGTGGGGACATGGGCTTCTCCTTTTTTAATGTTTGAGTTTTTAAGGTCTTTCCATGCGACACTACGGGAAAACTTCATAAACAAACGCGTTGCATGCGTGCTAAAGAGTAAATGGTCATACTTTTGTCCGCTCACCCGAGTCTGCCTGCCTTCTGGTTTTGTAATGCTGCAAAAAAAGTATGAATCTTTTCCCTTCGTTGCTTCTTCAGTGGGTTTGGTATTCATTGGCAATTGCTTTCTCCCTTCTTTTTACCTTTGAGCCTTTTCATGGCCTTCAACTCGGCAATGCGATCTTGGCATAGATCCGATTGGAGATATTCTTTCACTTCAACTTCTGTGTAACGGCGATGGCCCGCTATTTGTGTTCCACAGTGCTGGTGAACTTTTAGCCTGTTGAGCCAAGTAGGATGCAGTCCCACCAATTCACTTATTCCTTTGAGGCTATGCAGTTTCGCTGTCGCCTTGCTTTCTTCACCGTTTAAAATCTTCAAAACTTCCCAAAGCCGCGGGCTACCGTCGGGCTCATCTGATACTCTCATCAGTACTTCCGCTTTCATTCTCTGTCCTCCTAAACTTCTAATCTCATTCTTCTTCGCTTGGAAAACCCAAGCTCACACCGGAAATTACCCGGTTAAATCTACCGGTGGCATTCCCGGTTCTCATGAGTTAAAATACTGGAGGCGCGACCTTTTGCACTTCAATTTTTCATTTTCAAAGTTCACTAGCGATGGGCTGTAGTGAACATAGGGTGACATTGTATACCATAGTCCCGCTGAGAAAGTGAATAGAAGGATTTTAGTTGTTGAAGAGAGGTAAGCGTCACCGGAAGCCCCTCTTCACAACATCCTCTACGACTGCTATGAAGGAGAGTTTGTCGTAAACGTCGTAGTACGACGACCTACGAGATCTACGATGCTTTGCGCATCCTGCGTCCTGCGTATGCGGCGGGAGTGACTTCTTTGATCTGCTGGTTGGTCAGAGTGGGCAGGGAGTCGATGAGGTACTTGATGTACGCTCTGGGCTCCACCCCGTGATTCCGGCAGCTGATGATCAGCGAGTACAGGATAGTACTTTTTCGTCCCGCATCTTTCGCGCCGATGAACAGCCAGTTTTTCTTGCCCACCGCCGAGGGACGGATGGCGTTCTCCACCCCGTTGTTGTCGATGTCCAGCCGACCGTCATGAAAAGGCACCATGAGGGGTTCCCACTGGTTGAGCAGATATATCAGGGCTTTGCCCAGCTTGCTTGACGGGGTAATGCGATGTCGAGGTTGTAACAACTCGGCGGCTTTTTTGAGGCGACGCAAAATCGGCAGGCTTTCGCTTTCCCGTTTCATCCTGCGGAGTTCGGGACCTACCCGGCTGTTGCGCAGTCGTTTCTCGATTTCGTAAAGGAGTTGGATCTGCCGAAGCATCCAGAGGCAGAGCTTAGCGTTCTGACCGACTCTACGTGCTTCCTCAAAGCCCCGGCGGGCATGCGCCCAGCAGCCTGCCAGCCGGATATTTTTGCCATGTCTTTTTTTAAAGGCTGGATATGCGGAGAAGCCATCACATTGCAGGGTGCCGGAAAAGGTTTTCGGCACGATCTGTTTCAGACTGTCCGCAGAACGTCCCGGGTGTCAGTGATACACCACATCCCCGCCGGGGATATGCGTCGCCCACATATAGCCCTGTTTGGTTGTGCCATGTCCGTGCCTCCAGAGCCTTGAGCAGTTCCGCCGCCAGACCGGCTTCCGTCTTATTGCCGATTTGCAGGCTGGCTCCCCCGGGGAGCGCCTTGTGGAGAACAGAGGATTGCTCTTCCCGGATTTCCGCTTCCACGATGCCTTGTGCGGGGAAGTGCGTCTTGTCTGCTTTCCCCCGACTCAGCTTCCGTTTCTGCCGCCAGGTTGCAAAGGTGCTGTAGCTGAGATTGTAGTGCTTGGCAAAATCCGCTCCGCTCATCCCGCTGCTTTCAAAGCGGTCCAGCAGGGCTTCCCTCATTTCCGGGGGAAACTGGATGTGGCCACGACTGTTGGTTTTAAGAATCT
Source organism: uncultured Verrucomicrobiota bacterium (assembly GCA_937127435.1). GTDB lineage: Bacteria > Verrucomicrobiota > Kiritimatiellia > SS1-B-03-39 > UBA6053 > UBA6053. The sequence continues at coordinate 20,029 of CAKZLZ010000235.1, forward strand.
GGGCGGATTGCGGTGTGAGGTCATAGGTCGTAGTTGTCATAGACCTCGTATTACGACATCTACGAGACTTTCAGCAAGTGGGGCTCCCGGTGACGCTTACGAAGAGAGCGGTGGAGCACCAGTTGTTTCAGAGCACCTTTACGGAATTTCTATTTAATTATAATTAATGTCTGACGCTACTGTGGTGAATTGAACTTTTTCTAGTATGCATCCATTGATGCTTAAAGATTGCTTTCGGATCTCATGCAAAACCCGGGTGAGTTTTATTCCGGTAAATTTATCGCTTTGAATCCACCCCATGGTTCGTAATATTTCTACCTCGTCTTCTCGTATTAATTTTGTGGGAGGGTTACCGCAATAAAGGGCTGCAAAATAGTCACATGCGTAATTAGACAGGTTTGGGTACTTTCCTGATAAATACGTCGCGCATTTTTTTTCAAAGTCATGATCGATTACCGTTCCCGGTTCACCAAAATTCTTATCCAACTCAAAGGCCAGGCTTGAAGCCGCCTCATCAATAAATTCTTCAAGCGGTTTGAGTCGAAAGGTTGCCCGTAGGCGTTTGAAATCATTTTTTGAATTAAAAACAAATCCTATTGATTTCTGGATCTGCTTAATATCATCGGGGTAGTGACTTCGAGAGTATGCATATTCAACCCGGTCGAAAACAAATTCAGGCTTTTCATTTTTAAAGGATAACTGAACCGATTGAACAAGGTCTTCTGCTTTGTCCAATCTACGTCCTGTTTCCATGTGCATTGCGATGTGCGCTAATATATATTTTGGATCTGGTGGTGTTTGCCCTAAGAAAGATACCATATCCTTATTCTTCTCTTTAAGATCCTCCAAAATCATCCAGTAAATGGCGAGGATGGACCTTGTATCTTCCTGAATCTTATTTCTCATACGATTCCATCAGTGAGGAGTTGGATGGCCACATCCCTGTCCTTTTTCCAGCTTTTGGCCGTCATATTCTCTAGGATACTTAGAATTTCACTTTCCTGATTTGGTGTTGTATCTGAAACTGTATTCCCAACCAGAAGCTTGGAAGCCACCCGTTCGAATTCGCGTTTGAAGTCTTCACGATTGGGATGTAGATAATGTTCCCGCATGATGTCGACGGTTGTATGGCCAGTAACTCTACGCACCATTTCTTCCGGCATGCCTGCGCTTAGGGCCCGAGTAATGAAATTTCCACGGAAAGAGTGCCAGCCAATTAGGCTTCCGCGCTTTAGGCGCTGGCCTTCCGCAGTTATAACGGTAGCCCCTAGGTCACCTGTTTGGGTAGGGCGACGTAGTATGCAGTTGCCTGTGATTTCCTCAAGGGTGTTTAGGTGTAGGCTTACGGTACTTTTTGAGACTTGTAGTTCTTCTGAAACCTGTGGAAGCGACATTCCCGACGTATAGAGCGCCAGTGCTTGGCGCATGATGTTTACTTTCCGCTGTTGGTAGTTTTTCCCCGCCATAGCGATTTCAGCTCGTTCGAGAAGTGTTTCTTTATCCACCTGTTGAAGATTTGGATGGACTTTAGTCGCTTTATTTTTTGCTTTTGGAGGCGTCGTAAACCCTGCTCTGCGCATCATTTGCATAAACCGCGTATTCAGAAGGTGCCTCTTTTTGGGGTCGTTGTATAAACTGGCCGCTTCGGGAAAGACGTATTCATCGTCTGGTTTCTTTTTTAGGTTCTGAAGTTCTTCATTCAAAAGAGGGAGAATGGGGATTTCACAGTTTTCTTTGGTTTTTGCAGTTTGAATTTCAATGAAGTTATTTTCGAGGTCCACGGACTTCCATTTAAGACTGCAGCAGTCACCTTTACGCATTCCGCTACACATTGCTGTGATCACGGGTCCCCTTAATAAATCATCTTCCTTTACGGCCTCAAGGATGGCGGATAGCTGTTCGTCATTGAAAGGTTTTCTATGAACAGTTTGCTCTTCCCTAAGAAGCAGTTTTTTTAGGTAAGTTTTATAGCCAATGGAATCTGGTGCTTCGTGTTTAAGCACTGACTTTAAGAATTTGACAGATGTATTCCAACTTCGAGAGCTGATTCCCCGGGCATCTTCCTCTTCAAAGAAAGATCTCAAATGGTTCACTTTAATACCATATACATCCTTAACTTCAGGTGCAGTGTTTTCCATGAATTCGACGAACCGTCCCAACACGGATTTACCTTGTTGTAGGTATCGTTTGCTAGGTTTCCGTTTTCTGGGAAGTCGTCTCCAGAGAGAGGGTAAATCGGAAACTTGTGCCAAGTTCGGGCTTTTGCCGGTCCGTGCTTTGATTAAACGCTTGGTCAGTTCTTCTTCTGTGCTTTGAGACTTTAGTTCCTGAATCAGGATGTCGTGTTTTGCCAGTGCGGTATAATAGCTATGAAGAAATACCTTATCGCCCTCTTGCAACTTTTTTAAAGAAGAGGGTCTTTGCCCTTCAATAGGTATCGGGACCTCAACTCCGTCTTTTAGTTGGGTCAGAGATAACCGGCAAAGCCTACCGTTAACTTTAACTGCGGCAACCCAATGCTGGGCTTCAGGACGTAAAACAAGCGCCATATTATACCTACTCTTTTAGGGGCATAATGGGAAGTGCCTGGGCATATGTCAATACCTCCAGTTACACAATCGTTACACAAAATCGAACCTTTTGGAGTATTTCGGGTGATTTCTGGAAACTAAAAACCCTGCAAACGTCAATGTTTACAGGGATAAAAAATGGTCGGAGAGACAGGATTCGAACCTGCGGCGTCCTGCTCCCAAAGCAGGCACTCTACCAGACTGAGTTACTCTCCGAACGGGTTTTATATACGACTTGATTTGATTAAATCAAGCATGGAGGAAATTTAGATGCTGAAGCCTTTAATTTCATTTTGCGGGTTGTTTATGAAGCGCATAATGGTTTTTCGACTTTTTGCCTTTTTGATTTTTCTTTCTAAAAGATCAGCTTCGGAGGAGATTTCTACTGAAATGCAACATGCGGGTTTCCAGTCACTTGCTCTTTTTGTATAAGTGGATTCTCCAGAACGGTGCTGTGCAAGACGAATATCAAAGTTGGAGGTTTTCCCAATATAAAACCTGTCAATCGAAGGGCTGTAGTAATGTATACCTTGTACATTTGGGGTGCGGGGTGAGGATAAAACCTGCGATCCCGACTACGCCGCCGCGAGGCGTGTGTCGGGACTCCCAAAGCAGGCACTCTACCAGACTGAGAACCTCTCCGAACGGCTCCCGTATGCGCGTTGTGTTGTTTTAATCAAGCATGGAGGAGAATTAGATTTTGAGCGGGGTAAACGGGGAGCCGGCTTTGGACGCTGAAGTCTGAGATTTGAAATTTGGGATTTGAGATTTTCGACTGGTACGGTAGAAGCCCGGTTATGAATTCAGAACGGAATCAACGACTGGCAGCCTTATTTTCGCGAACGCATGCGGGGATCAAACCGGGTTTGGGTTTCATGTGGGAGTTGATGGAGGCCCTGGATCATCCGCAACGGAAGTTTTTATCGGTACATGTGGCGGGAACCAACGGCAAGGGAAGCAGCTGTGCCTTATTGGAATCGGCGGTCCGGGAGCTTGGATTGCGTTCAGGTCTGTTTACTTCTCCGCATTTGGTGAGGGTGAACGAACGGATTCGGATCAATGGTGAAGAGGTATGCGATGAAGCGTTTTATGATTTGCTGGATCAGGTGCAGCGGGTTGAAGGTTCGCTGTCGCGCCTGCCCACTTTTTTTGAAACCTTGACGGCCATGAGTTTTTTGGCATTTGCCCAGGCGGGAGTGCAGGTGGCGGTTTTGGAAACGGGCATGGGGGGAAGGTTGGATTGTACCAATGTGGTGGAGCCCTTGTTCTCCGTCATTACCCGGATTGATTTTGATCATACCGGTTATCTTGGCAATACCCTGGCTCAAATAGCCGGAGAGAAAGCGGGTATCATTAAAGCAGGGCGCCCGGTGGTGATTGGATCTCAACCTGCTGAAGCAGAAGAGGTTTTGCTGAAAAAGTCCGTGGAGGCAGGGAGTCCGGTCCGTCAATCGGCTGAAGCGGTTTCCCTTTCCGGCCGCAAACAAACCCTGCAGGGGCAATTTGTGACAGTGTCGGGGTCGAATGCGGATTACGGGCGTATCCGCTTTCCGTTGTTGGGAAAATTCCAGTTGGAGAATTTATGTTCTGCGGTGGCGGCGATGGAGCTGTTACAGGAGCTGTTGGGTATGGAACCTGAAGCAGACTGGGTGAAAAACGCGGTGGAAAAAGTGACCTGGCGGGGACGTGGACAGGTGCTTTCGGAATCTCCGCCTCTGATTTTGGACGTGGCGCACAATCCGGGCGGGGCGAAAGCTTTGCGGGAATTGTTGCAGGAACTCTTTGGCAAAAAGGCCAAGGGGGTTCTTTTTTGTGCGGGTTTGGCGGACAAAGATTTAAAAGGTTTTTTGGAAACCCTTCGTCCCCATATTTTATCCTGTGTGTGTATGGATTTACATTCGGAACGGGCCTTGCCGGCAACGGTACTGCAGGCGCTTGCTGAAACACAAGGCATCCCGGCGAAAGTGATGCATTTGGATGAGGCCAGGGCGCAGGTAAAAGAACTGGTGGGGGAGGCTGATTTCGGTTGTGTGGCGGGTTCCGTTTACCTGGGGGGAGAGTGGTTAAGCGCAGGTCCTCCTGATGTTGGTGAGCTCATGCAGAAATCGTAGGATTGACAAGTCTTGTCGGACATCTATAAGGGTTGCCTATGAATTTCACCTCAATCGATTTCGCGCTATTCTTTTTGCTCGTTTTTTCGCTCTGCTGGTGCTTGCGCAAGCAGGTAACAGTATGGAAATGGGTCATGTTGTCTGCGAGCTGGTTCTTTTACGGCTATTGGGACTGGCGTTTTCTGGGGTTATTGGGTGGATCGAGTTTATTAAACCATTTTACGGCGGTCGGGATTGAAAGGTCAAAAAATCCGCACACGCGAAGAGCGTTATTGGTCATCGCGGTGATCTTAAACATCGGGAGTATCGCCTTCTTTAAGTATGCGAGATTCCTGTTTGAACAGGTTTTTTGGGTGGGTAACAAGCTGGGAGCGATTTCAGATTATAATTTCTGGCTGGACGGATCTGATTTTGTGAGTCTGATTGTGTTGCCGGTGGGCATTTCCTTTTTCACATTTCAGGCTTTGAGTTACGTATTCGATGTCTATCGGGGACGGATGAAGCCCGCGGACAGTTTGCTGGACTTTTCTTTATATTTGGCCTTTTTCCCTCAATTGGTGGCCGGACCGATTGTGCGGGCCATTGATTTACTCGGGCAGGTGGCGAAGCCGAAGATACCCTCTACCATTGATGTGGGACGGGCCACGTCGCTTATTTTGGGCGGATTGTTTAAAAAAGTGGTGATTGCGAATTTTCTCTCCGAGCGCATCGTCGATCCGGTTTTTGCCAATCCTGATTTTTACGGGGCGGCGGATACCTTGTTTGCGATTTACGGGTATGCGATTCAGATCTATTGTGACTTTTCCGCATACTCGGATATGGCGATCGGTTTCTGTTTGTTAATGGGCTTTCATATTCCCATCAACTTTGATGCGCCCTATTTGGCGGATTCCATACAGAAATTTTGGCGTCGCTGGCATATTTCACTTTCCTCTTTTTTGCGGGATTATCTCTATATTCCTCTCGGCGGTTCGCGGGGCAAAGGGGAGGGCACGGTGGCCCGAAATCTGATGATTACCTTTTTATTGGGCGGACTCTGGCACGGCGCAGGGTGGACCTTTATTGCCTGGGGTGCGCTGCACGGTATCTATTTGACCGTGGAAAGGTGGGGCGGCAAGTTTTTGGAGGCTCGGAATATCAAATGGGAGGGTCCGGTTGCGGCCGTACTCCGCCGGGTGGCGGTTTGGCATTTGGTTTGTTTGTCCTGGTTGTTTTTCCGCGGGCAGAGTTTCGGTCATGCCTGGGGAATGTTAAAGACGCTGGGAAAATGGGATATGCCGGTTGAATTGCTGACCTGGAGCGTGATTTTTGTGATTATTGTGGGGTATCTTGCGCAACTTCTGGACGGTTCCCGCTGTGAAAAACTTTGGAACCGTTTTGAGCGTATGCATCCTGTCGCGCAGGGAATCGCGGCCGCTGTTTTGTTTGTTGCCCTGCTTGGGCTCGGTCCCAAAGGCGTCGCACCCTTTATTTATTTCCAGTTTTAAAGCCATTTTTTTCTTTTTGCCAGAGCCACACGCACTATACGTAAGATATGTCATCTAATCACAAACTTGATGTCGGGGAAAGGCGGGCAGCCCAGGGGGCTGGTCGTTCATTGCGTTCTGTTTTCATCGCGGTTGCGGTTTTTTACCTAACGGCGGGTTTACTCAATGGAACCTATTTGTATGAAGACGCTTCCAAAAGGGAGTTCGGCAAGGCCCGCATGTTTTGGATGTCCGTTACCCAGCCTTTGGCCGAAGCCTCAAATATTTTAAAGTTACACCTCTTTAGGGATCAGGTGGAAAAAGTCAGAAAAGAATAAGGAATTTTTATGAAAAACTATATTAAAATTGTATTACTTACCGGTCTCATCACGCTGGGCTTCCATGCCGGCGCTGCAGACAAACCCGAGCGCGTATTAATTGTGGGGGATTCTATGATGCGGGTGACCGCGCATGCACTGACCCTGGCATTGGACAAGCATCCTGAAGTGACCACCAAATCACAAACCTCTTTGGGTTCAGGCCTTGCGCGTTTGGACGCGTATGACTGGATGGAAAAAATTGATGGCCTGGTTGCAGAATTCAACCCGGATATGTCCGTGGTTTGGTTTGGCACCAATGACCGTCAGGCGATGAAAACCGAAACGGGTATTGTAAATATTGCAGATCCGAACTGGGAAGACGAATATTCACGGCGCATCGGCATGGTGCTGGACAAACTTTCAAGCAAGGGTGGCAAGGTGATTTGGTTGGAGCTGCCGGTTATGCGGGACAGCGACATCACAGCCAATGTGGATATTGTGAATCGTTTGGCAAAAGTTGAAGCAGATAAAAGAGATGCGGTAACGTATTTTCCGACCCGGAATCTTCTGGGCCGTAAGAATGATACTTATTCCGCAAATATCATTAGTCCCCAGGGAAAAATGATTCAATTACGTGCCAGCGACGGCGTACACTTAAGTCGTGCCGGCGCTGATCGGGTTGCAGAAGCCGTAGACAAAGACCTGTATAAATAAATCCACTTGGAATGATTACATGAAATCCAAATCAAATTTTCTCTTTCGTCTCCTGTGCCTCTCGGGCATAGGATTGTTATATCCATTGGCTGCACAAATTGTGGAAGTCGGTAACGGCAACGTAAGTCAGCCGGTTGTGGATAAGGAAGAGAAAGTTGCGATTCTGGAATCGGTCGAATTACAGCTGGTTGCAGTTGCCGATGAACCTGAGCCTGTCGCGATTGGAGTGGAAGAGGTCATTGTTGAAGAAAAAGTGGTAGAAGAAGTATCGGAAGAGCGGAAGGGCAAAGTCGACGTCATGACAGAACCCGTGGTTGAAGAAGCCGCGGTAACAGAAGCTGTTGTCGAAGAAGTGACGGTGGTGGACGAAGAAGTTGACGGGGAAGAACCCTCGGTGGTGGAGGATGCGATCAACGTTTCTACCGCACGTAAGACCATGTATGAAGCCATGGTGAATGTGCAGGATGAAAAGTATGAGGAAGCCATTCCGAAATTAGAATGGGTTTTGGAACAGGATCCGGCATTGTTGGGAGCTTGGGAAACCCTGGGTTGGGCCTATTGGCTGACGGACCGTCAGGATGATGCAATTTTATTGTGGACCCGCCTGGTGGAAATTGCACCCAATGAGCCCATGGGTTATAATTTGATGGGGCAGGTCGCGACCCGGGACGCTGAATTTGGAAAAGCCCGTGACTTGTATTTAAAAAGTTTGGAGTTGAATCCCTCCCAGTTTGAAATTCGGGTGAGTTTGGCTCAGGTGATGTTGTGGGGAGGGGAGCGTGAAAAAGCGATTGCGCATTTCACCAGACTTTTCGAGGAAGATCCGGAACGTACCGATATTCAAATTGATTTGGCGTGGAGTTTGTATGGCAATGAGCAGTACGAGGAAAGCCTTGAGCATTGGAATGAAATTTTGGAAGCCATTCCCGGACATGCAGGATTTTTAATTGCCCGGGCCAACGTACATTTGCTGATGGGCATGTTGCAGGAAGCGGAAGCGGATGCTTATGCCGCTTTGGAAGTAGAACCGGAAAACCTGCAGGCGATGAATATTTTAATCGCATTGTCCATTCGGAATAACCGACCGCGTGAGACGGTTTCACGATTGAGAGAGTTGCAGAACAATGTGGAAGATGCGGACAATAAGATACGCGTTTCGCAGCAGATCGCCGTATTTATGAATTCGGTCTTTGACGAAAACCCGGCTATTTTCAGCCGGGATCAAGTTATTGAAGCCGGAAAAGATTCCTGGGACCTGGATCGAAACAATGTGGGCTCCGCATTATTTTACGCCGAGGCTTTGGTGGCCGGAAAAGAATTCGAGGCGGCCGCAGATGTTTTTGATTTTATTCTCGAAAATTTAAATCCTCAGAATGACCGTGCGCGTTACGGAAAAATGGAAACCTTTTTGGGACGTTCCATGGTGGATGAAGCGGAAGACCAGTTGGTGGAGAACCTCCGTTCCTTCAATGGAGAAAATCCATTCCGGCATGTCTATTGGGCACGGATTCATTTTGCCCGGGGGGATTTTCAATTGGCCCTGAAATCTTTGGAGCGCTTGGAACGGGAAGGTGCACGCGGATCGGTTTTCATGTTGTTGTATCACGGTATTTCTCCCAGTGAATTCTCAGACATGCCGTCTGTCCGTCAATTGCGCGAACAGGTCATGGCATTGCGTCGTGACGGATTTGAATTCATGACCGTTTCCGAGTTGCCGGCCTATTTTGATGAAAGCGAAGAGCCTCCTCCCGCGGAGTTGGACCGTCCCTGGTTAAACCGGATGGTGCAGTCGGTGAAGTATTCCTGGACTGCTGAAAAAGAAGACGACACGGAAGTGCTGAGTGATTTTACCCCTGAGAAGAAAGTGATTGTAACTTTCGATGACGGTCTTCGAAACTCCTTCCGTTACGGCACCATGGTTGCGGAAGAAATTGATACAAAATTCACCATGTTTGTCGGGGTAGGCGATGTGCTTTCCCGCATGCAGCGTTATGTGGCGCACTTCCCTGAAATCCGGGAATATTTCTCGACGGGTCGCTGGGAGATTCAAAGCCATTTATGGGATGCCGGGCAATTGGCTGCAGTGGATGAAGAAGGGAAAAAAATGCGTCTGCCTCTCCCGAACCGGATTTGGTTGAAGGAAAAGGACAGGATGGAGACCCTGAAAGAATATCAGGACCGTTTGCGCAAAGAATTTTCCGAATCCCGCAGAGTGCTGGCGAGAGAGTTAAATATTCCTTTGGAAAAAATCAATTCCGCTGCCTATCCATATGGCGAAATCGGACAGGAAAATACGACCAATATTGATTTGTTTGATGTGACGAATGTGATCTTGAATGAATCTGAAATTGCCTATGATCAAGGGTTCCTGCAGCATCGGTTTGGATATGCGGTGAAGGGAGATAATCCTCTTTTATACAAACGCTTTGAACCGTATCGTCACGCTTCCGGCCGCTATGTGTTACGACAGGCTTATCTGCAGCATCCGGTATTTGTGGCGCGCAGAATGCGTGCTGAAATTGCCGCCCTGCACGGTCGCTATGAGCTTGCGATGGAAAATGTGGATCTCCTGCGCCGTGACGGCTACCCGGAAGAAGATCTTCGGGAACTGACAAAATATGTGGATCGTCACCTTGCCAGTTTGGTGCGTTTACCGGATGCAGTTGAAGACACTGCCGCAGGTGATGGGCGGCGTGAAAAGAGGGACTATATTGAACTTGAAGACTTCTACATTGGCGCGGATGCGCGTACGGTTCGTTCCAATGAGCTGATTGATGAACAGGAAATCGGTGTGTTTGCCGGTATCAGCCTGAACCGTAGAATCACTTTACAGGTGCGGGCTTCCGAGGGTAAAATTGAGCAGAGTTTCAATAGTCCTACCAATCAGGTGATTGAACTTTCCACCACCCAGGTCGGATCTGCAAGCCGGACATTTAATCAGGTGATAAACGGGCAAAACTTTCAGATCAAGGAAAGCAGTTCCTTTTCAAACAATGTAAGCTTTCAATCCAATGTGGTGAATACCTTGGATTATGAAGCGGATTTTTCCCGTCAGGAAGGATTGATTAGTTACATTCATGACAGTGGAGCTTTCACCATTTTCCGTGGTGGTTTGTTTACTTTGGATCCTAAACGCAATGGTGCGGAAAAAGAAGAGGAAGTGACCTACGGGGTGGAGCACCAATGGCGCCCTTTCCCTAATATGGATTTCACCGCCGTGTTTAACCACGGGGTGGTTCCCTCAGCCATTGAATTGGTTTCTTACGACCAGTTGGCTTTCCGTCCGATCTGGCGGGTCACGGATTATTGGCAGGCAACCGCAGTGGGTTCCTTCTCTTTTTACGATGATAATAATTCCTTCGTTAACGGGGAGCTGGAAAATATTTGGCTGATCTCTGAGAAACTGGATGTTTGGGCCGGACTGCATCATTCGATCAGCACGACGGATGAGGCATCGGATTTATACTGGACCCCTTATTGGGAGCAGCGTCACTTCGCGATTATGGAAATTCGCCGGAGTTATCCGGGACTGACAACATCCTTACGCGGCCATCTCGGATTCCAGAAAGAAAAAGCCCGTGATGAAGATGTACAGCAATATTTAAATCTTCAGGTGACGGCTGCGGAACAGGGCGGGTTCTCTGCGGGTGAAGGCCCGGATGAGGATTGGAACAAGTTGCTCGGATTCTCAGCCAACATCAGCAAGACCTTTGATTGGGGACTTGAGCTCAACGGATCCTTCCTCGTGAATGCCACCAAAGCTTATACCGAGCACAATGTGATCGGCAGTATTCTGTACCGTTTCTGAAAGGAGAGTCCGTGGCGGGTCGACCGTGATCAGCCCGCGGCGTACTAAGCGGATTCTCCGGGTCCCTTGGGCAGGCTTTTAAAACCCAGCGAAGCGGTTTCTGTTGTATAATAGAGCGGTTTCTATTCTATTTGACGGTGATTTGTCATTGAACGGACGGTTTTTAGTGCTGAAAGCACGCATCTCCAAAGCCTGGTCCGTGAGG
>CAKZLZ010000236.1 GCA_937127435.1 uncultured Verrucomicrobiota bacterium
ATTAACTCCTGTCCTAAAGGCACGATTTGACCGTCACTGACAATATGTTCGCTGATAACTCCGTCCATGGCGGCCTTCACCTGGGTATCATCCAATTCCACCTGCAATAAATCAATGGACGCCCGGGACTGATCCACCTCGGCCTGGGCCACGTCGAGTTCCTGCTGGCTGATACTGTTGCTGTCGCGCAGCACCACCGCCCTTTGCAGGGTGGATTCCGCCAATTTCAAGCGGGACTTGGCATCCACCAGGCGCGCTTTCAGTTTCCGATCATCAATGGTGGCCAATAAATCGCCTTTTTGGACCCGGGAACCTTCTTCAACCGGCAGAGAGGTGATGCCGCCCTGTACTTTACTCACCACAATCACCAATTCGGAGGCTTTAAAGGTTCCGACCAGGTTTACAGATTCCCGCAAAGGCTCGACGGTTACCGGGGCCCCCACCACATTCATGGGGAAATCACCCTCCGGTGGACCGCCCCCTGCAGAGGGAGGCTTGCCACAGGCGCTGAGAATCAAAACAGGAATAAGGAGAAGGAGAGAAGAAGCTTTCATAAGTAGATTGGGGTAAAATAAATCGGGCATAACTTACAGCCCTTCCCATAAAAGGCAAAACAACAATGAAGGGAACAAATTGTCATAGAGAGCGGAAATGACAGGTCTCCGCCTTCCAACTGCGGAACAATCCCCATTTTTTAAATGCTCATGAAATAAGGACACCAATATGGGGGATGATTTTGAAATTTATACCTGAAGAACCCTCTTGGGGAAAAATGGGGAAAGCCCTCTTCCGTATGGGATTGTCGGACGCTTCATTCTTCGCTATTGAAGCTGAATATGAAAGTTATTGTTGATCTTACCCTCGTACCGATTGGCGTCGGCGTTTCCCTTTCCCCCTATGTGGCCGCCTGCGAACAGATTCTGAATCGCGCGGAATTAAAAACCGCACTTCATGCCAACGGCACCAATATCGAAGGCGAATGGGACGTGGTCATGGAGGCCATCAAAGCCTGCCACGAGAAGGTCCACGCCATGGGCGCCCCCCGCATTCACACCCAAATCAAATTGGGAACGCGCACCGATCGCGAACAGTCGCTGGACGATAAAATCAACAGCGTTCAAGCGAAACTCTAAGCCCCTCCCTTACAAATAAAAAAATCAAATACATTAAAGTTCTCCTTTTCACTTGCCTTTAATCGTACATCGACGATATACAATCATTATGACAGCACCTAAACTCATTCCATTTGACCAAGAACATATTCAGCTGGCACAATTTGCCGGCGCGCTTTCACATCCGGCACGCATTTCGATTGTGACCCTTTTGCAAGGGAAAGAGCACGTATCCTTTAAGGAGATCGTGAATGAAATCCCTCTGGCCCAAGCCACAGTTTCCCAGCACGTCAAAGTGCTTTTGGAAGCGGAGCTGCTGATCCAGTTTCCCGAAGGTCCTCGTATGTCTTACGCCCTGAATTGTGACAAAGTGAAAAGCTTTTGCCAAAGTTTTCAATGTACTCTGAAAAACGAAACCCCTGATGAACAATCATGAATACCTCTGACGCCTCTCCTCTCCGTATTGTAATCGTTGGCGCTGTCGCCGGCGGTGCCTCTGCCGCTGCCCGTGCCCGCCGTCTGGATGAAAATGCCGACATCACCCTGATTGAACGGGGTCCCGATGTTTCTTTCGCCAACTGCGGATTGCCCTATCACATCGGCGGTGAAATCACGGACCGCAGCAAGTTGGCCCTGCAAACACCCACTTCGCTCAGAGAATTGTTGAATTTAAAAGTCCTGGCCGAAACCGAAGCGGTCGCCATCGACCGCGATCAGAAAACTTTAAAAATCCGTAACCTGAAAGACGGGGTCGAATCCGATTTGCCCTACGACAAACTGATTTTGTCTCCCGGCGCCTCTCCCTTGACCCCTCCTTTGGAAGGCATTGAACTTCCCGGGATCTACACCTTGCGGAATTTGCAGGACATGGACCGCATCAAAGCCGCAGCCGAGGATGCCAAAAAAGTTTTGGTTATCGGTGCGGGCTTCATCGGATTGGAAATGGCCGAACAGTTGGTCCACCTTAAAAAAGAAGTCGCCCTGGTCGAATTGGTAAAACAAGTTCTTCCCCAAATGGACGCTGAAATGGTGCGTCCGATTGAACAGGAACTTCTGGATCACGGCGTGGAACTCATTTTGGGTGACGGCATTTCCGGCTTTGCCGAAAATGAAGGCGCCCTCAAAGCCACCTTGAATTCCGGAAAAATTCTGGATGCCGATATGGTGATTTTGTCCATTGGCGTCCGCCCCGAAAATGGATTGGCCAAAGAGGCCGGCCTCAATCTGGGTGCCCGCGGACACATTCAAGCCAACGCGCACATGCAGACCAATGATCCGGATATTTATGCCGTCGGCGACGTTTGTGAAGGCATTGATCCCATTTTGGGCGGGCCTTCTTCAGTGCCTCTCGGCGGACCGGCAAACCGTCAGGGACGCTGCGCGGCCGATCATATTATGCTGGGAGACGAAGCCCGTCCCTATCCCGGCTCCATCGGTACCGCCATTGTGCGGGTGTTCGATACCGCCGCCGGCGTCACCGGACATTCGGAAAAACGTCTGCAACAAATGGACGTGGCCTATGAAAAGACCATTGTCACCGATTATAACCATGCCAACTATTATCCCGGCGCCACCCTAATGAGTGTGAAAGTGCTTTGGGAAAAAGAAACCGGACGCATCCTGGGCGGACAGTCCTCCGGCATTGAAGGGGTGGATAAGCGCCTCGACGTGCTGGCCACCGCCATCAAAGGCAAACTCACGGTCGATGATCTGGAGCATATGGAATTGTCTTATGCCCCACCCTTCGGATCCGCCAAAGATCCGGTGAATACCGCAGGCTTCTCCGCCAACAATATCCGCAACGGACACTACTCCCCGGCGTACGAGCTTCCGACCGACCCGAACGTGCAGCTGGTGGATGTCCGACCTCCGGAAATGGTCGAGCTCAGTCCTATTCCCGGCAGCATCAACATTCCCTATCCGCAAATGCGTAACCGTATAAACGAACTGGATAAAAGCCGTCCGGTGGTCACGGTTTGTGCCATGGGTAAAACCAGTTATTTCGTAGCCCGGATCCTGAAACAGCATGGCTTCGACGTGAAATCACATATTGGCGGCATGAAAATCGGAAAACTTCCGGTTGCACCGGAAAAAAAAACGCCTGAACCCGAAGTAGCACCCTCTGATTTAAACTGTAAACATCTGGATGCCTGCGGCCTGGCCTGTCCTGGACCCATCTTGAAAGTCAAAGAAGCGGTCAAAGAGCTTGTTCCCGGTCAGGAACTGGAAGTACTCTCTTCCGATACCGGTTTCAAAAACGATCTGCCCGCCTTCTGCAAAGCCAATGGGCTGGAGTTCATCTCTGCGGAGAAAGCAAAAGGATTGGTGACCGGCCGCTTGCGGAAACCGTTGCAGGCCGTGGAAAACCACAGCGCTGCCGTGGCCAACAACCAGGATGCCACGCTGGTGGTGTTCTCGGGCGAACTGGACAAAGCCATGGCCTCCCTGGTGATTGCCAACGGCGCCATGGCCATGGGTGGAAAAGCCACCTTGTTTTTCACCTTCTGGGGATTAAATGTGCTGCGCAAAGATCATCCGCCGGTGATTGCAGACAAAACCTTCATGGACAAAATGTTCGGCTGGATGTTGCCGCGCGGCGTAAACAAACTCCCGCTCTCCAACATGCATATGGCCGGCATGGGCACCAAAATGATGAAAGACCGCATGCGGGATAAAGACCTGCCCAACCTCCCGGACCTATTGCAGAGCGCGATCGACAGCGGTGCCCGCCTGGTGGCCTGCACCATGTCCATGGAAGCCATGGGTATCCGTGAAGAAGAACTCATCGACGGGGTCGAACTCGGCGGGGTCGCAGAATTCCTCGGCGCTTCTTCTCAATCAGGCACCAACCTGTTCATCTAAACGCCCATACTCTCAGAAAAAAATGTCTCACCTGAGACATTTTTTTTCTGGGGCTGCCGGACACGGAAGGTTTCCGGGTAAGCCGCAGGATGGAGATATAGGCATAAATCGGGATGAGGAGCCTCCAGATCACACCCTGATACCCGATCCTATAAAGCAGATCCTCACCTGAAGAAGAACTCATCGACGGCATCAAACTCGGGGTGTCGCCGAAATACTCGGCGCCTCCTCACAGTCCGGAACGAATCTGTTTATTTAAAATGTAACTGTCGCGTTTATGCTACAGACCATTTGCTTAAAGCAGTTGATCCCGCCGCCATGTCTGAATCTAAGTACAAATGAATAGGGGTATGCACTTCGTTGGACTCGTGACTACATGTTGTGCTTTTCGCTTCATGTATTTTGTATTCATAGTCACTGTTCCCTTGTCCGGTCCGTCGGTACGACGGGCTGGGTTTGGATTCATAAAAACAAATTTGGCGGACCTACGGCCCGACACACGCACCGCGATTCAGAAAGAATAAATACAACATCTTATGGTAAGTCCAGCGAAGTGCGTACCCCTACAAATAAAAAGAATGCGCCCTACGTCGGTGGCTCCGTGAGAAAAAAAATGTCATGAAATTTACGGGCTAGTTGCGGTTGGTTTTGCGACGGGTTTGTTCCTTCGATGGATCGTAATCCGGATTTTCAGTGGGCATTTGGGCATCCACTTCTGCCAGACGCTGATCCAGCAACGTGGCGAGCTGTTCCGTTTTTTCCGGGTTCTTTTTGGCGATATTCGTCGATTCCGTGAGGTCGTTTTTGAGGTCAAAAAGCTGAAGATCTCCCGATTCCAAATCCCGGATGAGCTTGTATTCTCCGGCAATGATGGCCGACTGCGGTTTCTGGATCGGGCCGAGTCCATAGTGTGGATAGTGAAAGAGCAGGGCTTTTTCTGAACGTTGGAAGTCTGAATCCTTTCCGGCAAGCAGGGGCGCAAGGCTCGTTCCTTCTATCTTTTCCTGGTTTGGCACTTTTGCCCATTCGCAGAAAGTGGGAAGCAGGTCGCATCCGGTGACACTCTCACGACAGAAGGAACCGGCTTCAATTCCCGGGCCGCGCACCATCAGCGGAACGCGGATGCCGCCCTCGTAGAGGCTGCCTTTGCCGCCGGCAAGTGGCAGGTTTTGCGATTGCCGCCGATTGCCCGGCCCGCCGTTGTCCGACATCAGCACCACATAGGTGTTCTTCGTCAGACCCAGCTCATCGATTTTATTGAGCAGGGTTCCAATGCTGGTATCAAGGTCCCAGGTCATTGCGGCATATTCAACGCTGTGATGCCGATCGCCGGGTTCCAGGGCCTGGAACTTTTTCCGGGAAATTTCAAGCGACTCGATCGGCGTATGGACGGCGTAGTGGGAAAGCTGAAGATAGAAAGGCTTTCCGGCCTCCGCCTGTTCTTCCATAAAGTCGATGGCACGATCGGTGATGCCAAAGACATCCTTGGGATTGTCATCGGTTCCGTTGCTTGTATTTTGGGTGGCGCCGTCATGCACATCGAAGCCGTGATCACCGGGATTGCTGCGCCCCAAATGCCATTTTCCCAGATGGGCCGTCACATAGCCCTGTGTTTTCAGTGCTTCGGCAATCGTGATTTTAGTGGTAGGCAAGTCGCGCACAAAATCAGCTGACAGCAGTTTTTGATAGGATTGTGCCCGTCCGCCGCCCGGGGTGGTCATATGCAGTTCGGCCGGTGTTTTTCCGGTCAGTATGCCCGCCCGGCTGGGGGTGCACATCGGTCCCGGGGCATAGGCCGCCGAAAAGCTCATGGCTTGCGACGCCAGCTTTTCAATGTTCGGTGTCTGGTAAAAATCACTTTTAGACGCCGCGACCTGTTCATCGATCTGAACCGAGGTTCCTGTCCAACTCATATCATCCGTAAGAATAAAAATAATATTGGGCTGGGCGAAGGCCGTTGAGGTGAAAAGGAGGGAAAGTAGAATTCGATATAGCATGACGGGTTCTCCGGATTATTTCCGTGGGTTTGAAGGTTGGTGAGTCGGGGCTTCGTCGGCGCTGATGAAGCCGTCACTGTTCTTGTCGAGATGGCCGAAGTGTTTGGCGGGACCGCGGAATTCTTCTTTCGTGACTTTACCGTCGCCGTTGCTGTCTGCCCGATCCATAAATGAACCCCGCTGATTTTGGCCGCGTCTTTGGTCCTTCCCCTGGGGTTGGTCCTGCCCGCCGCGACCGGCCTGGCTATTGCCTCCGGGGAAGTGACTTCGCCCAGCCACCTTTCCGGCGGTTGCGTCTTCTTCGAGCCATACGGTGAATTCCTGTTCAACCGCTTTACACCAGCCCTTTTCCTTGTTGCAGACGAAGTATTGAATCTCTACCTTCATCGGGGTTCCCGCTTTCCAGTTTTTGATGTCCACGAGAAACTCACGTGGTTCGTTGTCGGATTCCACGTCGAGTTTGGGCGCTTCGGCCATCGGCGGGGTCACGGTTACACCCTCGGCAGTAATACGATACGCAGGTGGGGTCGCCAGATTATTCCAGGCCCCTCCCAGCACCGGATCCTGCCGAAAGCCGAGGTACAGCTGACCAGTCCCGGTTTGGATGAGCTGCCGGTCCGCTTCCGGACGCAATTTGGCGTAGCGATTGGATTCACCAAAATCATGGGACCTGATCTCTACTGTGTCCGCTTCTTTGCCACCCGCCGCAACGCGCAGCGGTACGGCCACTCCGTCGAGGCGTTTGGGTTCGAGCAGCTTATTCGCTGTGGATGTTTTGTGAGGTCCAAACCGGGGAAGGTTCAGTTCGGCGGCCGTGGTGATTTTATCGGAAGGACCCACCTGTTTTTCCAGTACCTCTCGCAGGCTGGAACCTCGTCCCCAGGAGTCGACATGAACAATCTTGCCGTCGCGGTCGAACACGAACTGTGCATTCGGCGTCATCTCAAAATACTGTTTCATCTCATTGTCCATAGTGTCCGTCAGCCATGGGATCGAAGTCTGCAGTAACTCTTTCGCGTGCTCAACCTGGGCGAAGCGTTCCTGAATGGATGTCGGTTGCACGAAACCCCAGTTTTCCGGGTGAGTGAGTGATTGATACAGGAAGTAGAACTGCACACCCTTGTCGCGGTAGTCTGCGGCTACCGCTTCGATCTCCGGATATGAATTGCGGTATTCGGGGCAGGTCAGACAACCGCCCACAATCACCGTGTACGCTGCGTCGAAGATGCTGTTGGCTGCGACGAGTTTGCCTTCGGTATTGTAAAGTTTCAGAGAATCCGGGAGCGTCGAGCCTTCCGGGAACTTCGCTATAAATTGTGTATCACGCGCACGAACTTTATCACGAGGTCGACTGCGCTGGCCACTGTTGCCAAGGTCCTGTTGCCGGTCTGGACGCGGCTGGATCTGCGGGGGGCTGCTTTCCCGCAATTTGGTTTCGCGGGCAAGCGGCTCAACATTTCCACCGCGCACCAAGCGCACCATGTTTTCAATGCGAATCACATCGCCCTGCGGCCCGCGTCCATGGGGGAATCGTGAGGCATCACCCACCTTTGGATCGGAACGCTGTGAGCCGGCACCGTGTACATCCATCAAGGTATACTCCCCGCTGCGGCGGTCTTTCATGAAGCCGAGGGAACGACCGAAGGCAAAGTAGACGGCAGTGTCAGAACCGCGGGAGCTCAGATGACTGCTGCTGGTCCAGTATTGCGCAAAGTCTTTCTTTCCACCTTCATTTTGTATTTCGGTGGCTTCAAAAATGGGATCAATGGCTGCGGAGTCGGTGGTGTCGGGGGAGCGGGTATAGTCGATAATGCTCTGCAGCTCCTTGGCATTCGGCAGGCGCCAGTCGGAGTGCCCGGCGAATTCCATTGCTTCTGCATATGCAAGCGCGCTCGGCCAGTCCATGCCTTTTCCGCTGTCGGCTTGCATCCAGGTCAGGCCGGTGGCTTCGTCGGCAACCGTTCCGTTTCCATTGTCCTTGAACTTGTTCTGTCCATATTCGGAGGCGCCACGTACATAGAGCACATAAAAAGTTTTCTTCCCTCTCCCGCGCGGATCTTCAATGCCGTAGCCTTTTATGCGGCCATCGGCAAAGTTGACACCAAACATGGTTTTTGCTCCGCTCATGGTGGTGCTGACATATTGAGTTGAGGTGGCAAACTGGGAGTCGATGATCCGGTCGCCGTCTTCCTGCTTGCCGTAGGTGAATTTAAACATGGCGTCATCGATGAAGGGTTTGAGCCCGGAGGCATCCGTACTGGTCGGATCGGGGTCGGTTCCATTGAGTTGAATGAGGGAATAGAGTTCCTTTATGGTCGGCAGGCGCCAGTCCTCATATCCGCCCACTTTACATTTGGATGCCCCGGCGACGGCCTCGTCGAAGGTCATTTTTACGCCGGGGTCCTGCGTCCACATCAAATCGGTCACGAGATCGCTGACGGTGCCGTCGCCGTTGTCTTTATATGAAGGGGTATTTGCGGAGTAGTGCGCGTCTTGCCCGGCATACGATCCGTACGCAGTTGTTTGGCCGCTATCCACAACGGGGTAGTTGACTGCGGATGCGATGGATGCGGTGAGCATAAAAATTGCGCTGAGGGTTGTTTTCATGATGTTTTCCTTTTGATAAATGAGTTGATGGGGTTTTGGGGAACAGTTCCGCCCAGGGCGACGAGTACTTTTTCCAAGGTGGGGAAAGTGGTTTCCAGCTCCTGTTGAGTCAGACCGGAGCGAATTCGTTTTTCAACCTGTTCCCAGGCATTGCGGACCTGTTCGCAGGCGACTTCGCCCTCCGGGGTGAGGCTCACCAGCAGGGCGCGATTCGTGACGGGATCGTTTCGGCGTTGAATGAGGCCCTGCTGCTCCAGGGGTTTTAGCATGTTGGTGACCGTTGCAGCTTTCACATTCATCAAACGGCTTAGTTCCGCCTGGGTGACGGGGGCTTCGCGCAGGATGAACATCAGTGCGCGGCCTTGCCCGTGGTGCAGGCCGAACGGCGCAAGCTCTTCCTCTACTGCACGCTGGAGGAGGTGGCCGATGTTCATTTGAATATGGAGCAGGGTTTTCATAGCGGCGTCTCTGATGTTAGCATGCTAATACAAACGGCGGGGGTTCTGAAAAATTGCAGAGAATATGAAAAAAGATCTGAACGCCGATTGGAGGGGACGGGAAGGCCCCTGCCCCGAATGGTATCTTTATCTGGGTATTGAATATCCTGCACCAAGATCATCCGCCGGTGATTGCAGAATTCCTCGGCGCCTCCTCCCAGTCCGGGACGAATCTGATTATTTGAAGGACGAATGTTAAAAAGTACGGCCCACATCTGCAAGGGTTGACCCCACAGCCTACTCTGGCCTCTTTGCCCATTGGGGTTCGGGCGCACCCAGATGAATGACCTTGAATTCAAGGTACTCGGACTGAATATAATTTCATTGAGCGGTCTGCCGGAATATGGCAGGGAGCCTTCATGTTCACCTGTAACTTCTAATGAATTTCATATGCAAAATGTTATTGTGACAGAGGAGAAGAACCCATGCGCAGTATAAATAATGTTACCACCATCCTTCAGATATTTCTTCTGGGGTGCTGCCTGCGTTCACACGCTCAGACGGTTCCCGCCAATGTGAAGACAACTGTTTTTAAATTTGCATCAGTGGAGCAGGGTAAAAAACTGCTGACACAGCGGGACGCCTTTGTGCAAAGGATGAGCCCTTATGACCGGGCAGCCAGAATGAAAACGGACCGCGGGACAAGCGAAGAGGACTATCTGCGGTTCGTCAGCGAGAATGTGTTGGCATGGGATGAGCAGGAGCAGGAGAAGCTGTCCGGGATATTGGAAGAGATACAGTCATCCCTTCAGTCCGTCGTTGTTCCTTTTCCGCCAGTAGTTTGGGTGGTCAAAACCACAGGCAAAGAAGAGGGTAACGCACCCTACACGCGCGGGATCACAATCGTGCTGCCCGCATCCATATTTGAAAAGCCGGTTGAACATCTTGAGCACACCCTCTATCACGAACTATTTCATATTGTAAGTCGCGCAAATCCGGACCTGAGGGAGAAGCTGTATAACGCAATCGGTTTTGAAAAAATAGAGGAGCTTGAATTCCCCAAAGAATTAGCATCCCGAAAGATCACGAATCCGGACGCTCCAAAAAACGACCACTGTATCCGGATCCGGGCCGGGGGTGAATCCCGGTGGGCTGTGCCCATTCTTTTTTCCAGTACAGAAAAACCAGATCTGGACCCGCAGTCTGTTTTTTTCGACAGTCTTCAGTTCACCTTCCTGATTGTTGAACGCACCCCCTCCTTCGAGAAGGTGACCCCAGTCTATAATGACGGAAGCCTTTTCTTAGTGAATCCGGGGCAACTGACCGGTCTGTTTGAACAGATCGGACGCAATACAAATTACAACATCCATCCGGAGGAGGTTCTGGCGGACAATTTTGCCCTGTGTATGACAGGACAGACAGAGGTCCCCTCCCCCGATATTCTGGAAAAAATAAAATCGATCCTGGACCCCAAGGAAAAATAAAGGTCCATTCTGCGAATCGTTCACGACGCCCCGCGATTCGCATGCCAAGTTATCCTTGGATCCTTTACAGATTGAAATAATATGTATAGAATTTCAGATTATCTTTACATATTATAAAAACGTGTAAAGACGAAACCTGTTCTCCGCAAGTTAGCTGAAGCTCACCGTCATCTAGCCGAATTGAAGGGAACCGCCGCCAAAGAAGTCGCGCGTTACGCAGCCGCCCTTCAGGAAGGTTACCGCCTGCTCAAGGAAAAGCATTTCATCACCGTTCCTCTGATTTTGGAGATTCAAAAAGTGCTGGAGAACAACCGTGCCGGTTTCCGTAAAGTCCCCGGCACCGCGCTGATTAACCAGAAAACGGGCGAAGAAGTTTATCAGCCTCCTCAGGACCCTGGGAACCGTAAAGGCGATCCGTGACCTCATGCAGAGCACCAAACAGCAGCTGCGCAAGGAATATCCGCAGATGTACAGCCAGGATCTCCTCAACAATATGTTCCGACATCCTTACACCAAAATTGCGCTTGTGATGCGCGACTTACATGTGTCCCGCCCCACCGCCACCGGGTACCTCGACAAACTGGCCGAAAGCAACTACCTGCAGAAAGAAAAATTTGGGCGAAGCAATTATTACATCAACCTCCCCCTGGTGAACTGCCTTATGGACACCCCGAACAGGCACCACCAACCCGAAAATTCCGCCCCCGAAATCAAAACTACCCCGGTCTCTAAGGAGTAGCTTCCCAAAAAACCTTCGCCCATAAATCTTGGAATGGGTAAAAGCCCTTGCATTTCGTCATTTTCCAGATGCAAAAAACGATTCGGGCGTCGTGTTTTTGGGCTGATTGGATCTTGATCACTGCGGGACTGTACTCCTGCATCCCGCTCAGCCAATGGGCGTGATGTAGTACCGCTTGGAGACCCCTTCTATATCGTGATGGTAATAAAAACAGTCTGGATCCCCTTCTTCCACGGCGTGGATCAGGCGTGGCAGTTCCTCTTTGGTGATGATCGTGCGCACCATCGAAAAGGGTTGTTCGCTGTGACCTCCCACCCCGGCCTGCACCGTAAAGGTGCGGTGATCGAATGCATCCCGGATGGCTTTCCCCGTTTTGTGATGATCCCGGGTAATGACCGTGAACATGGTCAGCTGAAATTTCCGATATAGATTGTTCAACGTTTCCGATGAAGCAAAGATATAAATACAGGTGTACATCAGCGTATTCACCAGACTTTCAAAGTCCCCGTTCTTTAAGTAATCCATCAGCAGACCAAACAAGGTGGAGCCCACAGCCGCAACCACCGCGATCATCCCTACCGGTTTGAGATACTTCATGGCAAAATAGGCGCCGAGAATATCCTCATCCCCGGTCGATCCCTGACTTCTGAATGCCAAAGCCTTGGCCACCCCGGCCAGCAATCCGCCAAATAAAACCAGGATAATACGTTCATTCTGCGGTTCGGGCTGGGCAAAATAAAACTCCGGCAGGAAAGCAAGAAAAAGAATGATCGTGGCGACCGTGAAAAATGACCGAATGGCAAATTTACGGCTGACTTTAAAAAAGGCAAACAGCAACAGGACCAACTGAAATACGGTGTAGAGCACAATAAAAACGGTGTAATTCTCGTAATAATACGACAGGGCCGACGCAATCCCTTCCGTCCCGGTCAGAACCACCTTGGAAGGAAGCACGAAATACTTCAGGGCAACCGCATAAATGAAGCCCCCTGACAGTATGAAAATGTAATCTTTTATATTTTTGATCATGATGAATGGTTGCGTGAACAATTTGCCTATTGCAAAGAGAATTCCATCATACGGGCTGTTGGAAAATTATGAAGCCGGTGTTTTCATTTTTTTCATTAGAAGTCTTCATGGGGTCAATCCACCAAAACGAAAAAGCCCGCTTTTCAGCAGGCTTTCCCGTTTTTATTTTGATTCAGATTTATTCGCTCGAAGAGTTATTGCGCATTGCACCTTCAAGTTTTTTAATGTCTGCATCCGATAATTGCGGGCGGTCAATCACCAAGGTCAATTTGTCCAGCTTGGCGGTCAGCTTAAACGGAGGTTTGTAGTCTCCGTCGTCAATCCCGGTAAGAGAATCGGAGCCAATGTCAAAAGATTCATCCCACTGGAGAATCATGGGGATGGTCTTTTCCATTTTTTTACTGGCGACCTCTTTGCCGTCAACGGACAAAGTGCCGGTACCGGGACGTCCCAGACCGCTCATGTCGTTGTAGGCGAGTGTTCCGGCCCCAAGACCCTCATATTTGAAGTCAAACACCAGGGTATGTTTACCGGGAGCAAGTACGTCGGGACCTTCCCACTTGATGCGCTCGAGATCGAGCAAGTTCCAAGTGAAGACCGGTTTTCCTTTGAGCAGATAAAACCCATATCCGGTAAAACGACCGCCGGAAGTTACAATCATTCCTTCTGCACCCCCTTCAGGTACGGTAATTTCCGCCGTGAAAGTGTAGGAAGCATTGAGAATAGCGGGCGAGTCACCTTGAGGCAACCCGATCATTGGATGCTTATAGACGAATTCGGTCCGCCCGGCCGTAATGTTCGGACGGGGAGCAATGAGCCGGGTGCCTGCAGAGGCGTCCATGGGGAAGACATTGTATTTCTTTGCTTCCTCAATGAACATTGCTTTCATTTCAACAAGTTTGTCGGGGTGCTCTTTGGCCAGATCCTTGGTTTGTGAAAAATCCTGGTTCAGATTATATAGCTGAAGAACCTGATTGTTAAGAGGATCCGTATTGGCGGCGCCAAAAGCTTCCCAGGGGGCGCGATTGACTTTGGTGCTCAACAACCACCCTTCGTGATAAAGAGCCCACTGACCCATCATTTCAAAATACTGGGTAGTGTGTTGCGTAGGCGCTTGAGCATTTTCCTTTTTAAAAGTGTAAGCCAGGCTGGTACCTTCGACGGGGGCTTGGGGGATACCATCCACTTCTTCGGGAGCCGTGATCCCGGAGGCTTCAAGAATGGTAGGCACAATATCAATTACGTGGCAGAATTGCTCGCGCAGACCGCCTTGTTCATCAATACCTGCGGGCCAGGAAATGGCCATGTTCTGTCGAATCCCCCCCAATCTGGATCCATTTTGCTTAAACCAGTCAAACGGCGTATCAAAGGCCCAGGACCATCCGGCGGACATATGATTGTAGGTTTCTTCGGTTCCCCAAACATCGTACCATTTTAACTGCGTTTCTGCCGGCATCATATTTACGCCGTTGAAAAAAGCGACTTCATTGGGAGTTCCCAGAGGTCCGCCTTCAGCACTGGTGCCGTTGTCTCCGTTGATATAAATAATCAGCGTATTCTCCAGCTTACCCATATCTTCCACGGCCTGAATGACACGACCAATTTCGTGATCACTGTAAGCGGAATAAGCTGCGAAAATTTCAACTTGTTTGATAAAAAGTTTCTTTTCATCATCACTGCATTTATCCCAGGGCTTGAGCAAATCGTCGGGCCAGGGAGCCAGTTGGGTATCTTGAGGGATCACGCCCAGTTTTTTCTGGTTTGCAAAAATTTCTTCACGAAGTTTTTCGTATCCCTCGTCGAAAAGATGCATATCATGGATCTTTTTCACCCATTCTTTGGTGGGATGATGCGGTGCGTGGGTGGCTCCGGGCGCATATTTGACAAAGAAGGGTTTATTGGGAGCAATCTGATTGAGCTTTTGAAGATGGTCGATGGCATCATCGGCCATGGCTGTAACCAAGTTCCATCCCGCCTGCCCTTCAAAGGGATAAATTTGAGTGGTGTTGCGGAACAGGTTGGGTTGCCATTGGTTGGCATCTCCACCGACAAACCCGTAGAAATATTCAAAGCCCAAACCGGTGGGCCAAAGATTAAAAGGACCCGCTGCACTGGCCGCAAAAGCAGGGACATTATGATCTTTTCCAAACCATGAGGTGGCGTAGCCATTGTCGAGAAGTATGCGACCGATCGTGGCTTTGTCTTTACCAATAATGCTGTTATAGCCGGGGAATCCGGTTGACTGTTCGGAAATGACACCGAAACCGGCAGAATGATGATTGCGACCCGTAATGAGTGCCGCCCGGGTGGGAGAGCAAAGCGCGGTAGAGTGTATGTTATTATAACGTAAACCCGCACTCGCAACCCGATCCATGGCTGGTGTGGGAATAACGCCTCCAAAAGTACTGGGAACACCGAAGCCGGAGTCATCCGTAATAATGAGCAAAACATTGGGTGCAGATTTTGCAGGGGCAATCGTAGGAGCCCACCAAGCTTTGGAACTGAAGGCATCGTTTTTAATCACGCCGCCGAATTCCGGATCCGGAGCGGGAAGTTGCTTACCGCTAATATGAACCGTGGCAGAAGGAGAACCCGGAGTCCCGGTTATTTCTTGCGCAAAAAGGGAAGTGCCGGGCACTAAAATCCCCGCAAACAGGAAAAAGCCCCGTATCCATGTTTTCATCATTCTTTTCATAATATTCCTTCCAATAGTTCTGGTTTTAATTCTCAAGTACACTCCTCAAGTACTGTGCACAGAGTTCTAATTTCCCACCCGGATCGGAATATATCAAGCATTTAGAAATCATATATAATTCACCCTTTGTCCCTCCTCCTATTCGCATCCCGTCGAAGCCTTTCATCTCAGCGAGATCGAATGATTGACAAAACAAAGAGGCCAAGGGAAGAGTCCCTTATGACTTCTTTTGTAAAAAGCATGGCGTCGCAGACGGCATTTCCGAAAAAGCTTTATACCCGTCCGGCCTTAAAAAAATACTTTCTGGAACACGCGGGGATTCCGGATTGGTTGTTGGCGCGCTGCCAGAAAGAAGGAGGAGATCTTGCCGAAACCCTGGCCCGTTGTTGGCCACAGGAAGGTCCGGGGCTGGGAGAGGAAGCTGAGGGTTTTATAAAGAACTCCCTGCCCGGGTTAACAGATCCGGACCGGTTGCGGGCGTGCTGGGATTTATGTAAAACCCCGGAACGGATTTGGGTGAACCGGCTGTTGCTGGGCTATGTTCCCCCTGTTCTTCCCGTCGCAGCGGATCCCTCCCTCCCCCGCAAACAGATTCAAGCCGAATTGATGTACGCCCTGTTCAGCGGCGATGCCGAATACAGTTTTGGGCTACAAAGAGGGCTCGATCTGGTGGTCTTTGCCCGGATATCCGTCACCGACCCGGAAATGAACGCTCAACTCCAAAAGTATATCGACAAAAATACGACCCTGAAAAAAGGGCCGGTTCGGGAGGTGGCCCGGGGATTGGTGGGGGTCATCAGCTATACCGGGCTGACAACCTCCGCCCGCCACAAATCAGGTTTAAAAGTGGAGGGCGCCCAGTTGGAAAGCCTGTTTCCTCCCGGAGGACTGTGGCAGGCGGATGCCTTTACCCAGCTTTAATATGCAGACTTTTCGATATATAAGGAAGATGAATGGTCGACTTTTTATATTTGACGGGTACCTGCTAATATACTCAATTGAGATCATTCAACTTTCGTACTGAAATTTACCTAACTCCCATACAGACGGGTCGTTTATGAAAACCATTTTCCATTTCATTCTTTTAGCATGCCTCTCGCTTGGCCTCCAGGCAGGTGACGACAGATTTAAACCGCAAACCGCCGGTGCCAGGGTCGGTACCTGGACAACAGATCTCGCGGCCGCGGACACTTTATATGCCCGTGAAAAAAATGTGCCGATGCTGATCTGGTTTTCCGGTTTGGACTGGAATGCACCGGATAAAATTTTCCTGGAACAAATCGCTCTGAGCAAAGAATGGCAGAATTACGCCAAAGACAGACTCATTTTAATCAATGTCGACAACAGCAAAAAATTATTTCTGGATGACCAGAATGAACCCACCACCGACAAAAACCTAACCCTGGCAAGAATGTATGGCATCAAAACTTTGCCCACTTTCGCTTTGGTTATGGGGGAACAGGAAAAGCTCGTTGCCCAAGAGCTGCAGTATGATTTCGACGACAGCCCGGCCGCATTCATCGAAAAATTAGAAAATTTGAAACGAAGAATTGCCGGTACTTTGCCCGCACCGGTTCAGGCGGCAGCCCCTCAGGAGACGAGAACGAGTTCCCCGGCTCCTGCCCAACCGGTACAATCCCAATACGTTTCAAGAGAAAGCAGCAGCACGACCCGGGGTTTAAGAACCGATGCCCGGAACTGGTTCCGTCCCTACGACAGCAATTTTAATCAGGATGATTGGAAAAGCCTGGTTGAATTCCGGGAGTCTTTCTCTGAAATGATGAATTCCCTCAACCGGACCTTGTCCCCGGAAGAAAAAAGAAACCAGGCTTCCCGTAAATTTGCAACTTTCCGAATAGAAATGGGCGTGAATATCCTCACCTTTATTGATCTCCCCGTCAGCTATTCCGCAATTACCACCATTCTGGGAGATGAACTGCTCAAATCTTTCCCCGAAGATCAAAGAAGCCGTTACGTCTTAAGCGAACTGTTAATTTTTTCAGAGGGCCGCGCCCTAAAGCTCGCGGATTCGAGTGATCTGTCGAATCCCAGAGTCGTGGAAGAAATTATTTCCAGCACCCTGATTTCCACCCTGAAATACTGGTCCACGGACGAACGGCTCAAAAGCACCTTCGGCCCCCTGCGCTTTAACGACCTCGATGCCATCATCGAATCGATTCTGAACGCATTGGAGTAGAAAGCGCGTTTGGCCTTAAAAGATGTAGAGCATCAAGTACACCAGTACCCCGGTGACACTCACATAGACCCAAACCGGCCATACCCATCGCACAAGTTTCACGTGCAGGGTAAAACGTTTGGTGAAGGCCGACCAGGCAACCGCCACAATGAAAGGCACTTGAACGGCGGCCAATAAAATATGCGGGAACAGAACCAGAAAGTAGATGATGCGCATGATCCCGGTCCCGTCATATTTTTGCGGGCTCCCCACCACAAAGTGGTAATACAGGTAGCTGGCCAGAAACAAAGCGGATGTGACCAGCGCACAAATCATCATTTTCGAATGTACCCTTACGTTTCCACGCTTTACGTAGTACCGGCCTAACAGCAGGAAAATCAACGCGATGAGGTTCAAAGTGGCATTCAATGTGGGAAGCGGATTGTCGGGCATAAATTTTTGTGGTTAAAGTTCGGCACATGGTACACCGTAAACCTTCCAGAATCAATCGCTTCGTCAGCACTCTGTTAAAAAGATTGCTGAAACTCTTGCTGTTGACGCTCGCGGTTCTTTTTGCCCTCTATCTACGGATTACCCTGACCCGGGAACATCGGGCTGCGGTTTTAGAAGTACCCGAGAACCCCCAGCCGCCTCCCCGGCGCGCACCGGATACCCTGCGTCTTCTCACCTATAATATCGCCCATGGACGGGGCCCGAATCTGGGCGCGAAAAATACCGACGGGGGAAACGAAACAGAAAAACGGGAACGCCTGATACGAATCGGGCAGGAAATTCAGGCTTTGGGCGCGGATATCGTGTTCCTCCAGGAAGTGGATTTCAATTGCTGGTGGAGTCACAATATGGATCAAGCCGCCATCATTGCCGAAGCCGCCGGCTTTGAAACCATTGTCCGTCAACGCAATATTGATTCAGGACTTCCGGTTTTCCGCCGCTACGATTTTGGCAATGCGCTGCTCAGCCGTCTCCCCATCTCGGAAGTGTCACGGTTAAAACTTCCCGCTTACTCGGAACTGGAAGCCATCTTCGCCGGAAATCACGATGGATTGGTTGCAAAAATTCAACTCAGTGAAGAAGAAGAGATTTTGGTGGTCGGATTGCATCTGGAAGTAAGAAGCGAAGATGTACGGGTAGAAGCTGCCGCGGAAATCATTGGGCTGCAAAGAGAAACCTCACTGCCCATGCTCTTAATGGGAGACTTCAACAGCACCCCTCCCGGCATGCCGGATGCCCAGACTTCTGCCGTGGGACAGAATACGATTGAACTTTTAGAAAGTTTTGGGGAATTTCAACGCCGCCCGATCCGGGGACAGGGAACCCACCACGACTTCACTTTTCCCAGCGAGGCTCCCCGGCGAACCATCGATTGGATTCTTCCCGACCGGAATTGGCGGATCCAGGAATACCGGGTCGTCCGCGGCATGCAGCAGTCTGATCATTTGCCCGTATTGAGTACGGTGAGGAAGAGATAAGAGGAGGTCGGAGGTCGGAGGTCGGAGGTCGGAGGTCGGAGGTCGGAGGTCGGAGGTCGGAGGTCGGAGGTCGGAGGTCGGTGAAAATTAAAACTTCAACGTTGGAAGTTCAATGTTGAATGCCTGCCCGTGCCGTTCCGGCAGGTGAACGGCCAGGGTTCGACGTTCGCTTTTATTTCCTCAATTCTCATTTCCCTGACCTCTCCCCTCTAACTTCTACCCTCTTATCAGGCTCGCTTTCGAATCCTCAATCGGAATATCCACCGGTTTCCGGTCTAAAAAGATGCGGGTGTGGCTGTAGCCCGCAGCCTCCAGAAAGTCCAAAGCATCTTCAAAATGGGCGGCCACCCTTTCCGGACGATGGGCATCAGCCCCGATGACCACCGGGATACCCCGAAGATTCATTTCACGCAATATGGTTGGCGATGGATTCATTTCCGGGATGGTTTTCAGCAGTCCGGAGGTATTGATTTCCATGGCAATCCCCGTAGCGGCAATACGGTCAAGACAGTTTCGGATATGGTCCAGATTCTTTTCCAGATTCCATTCATCTGAGCCGTAATTTTTCACCAAATCGGGATGGGAAAGGCTGTCAAAGAGACCGGATTCTGCGGCCTCCACCAAACTTAAAAAATATTGATGGTGATACGCGGGCCAATCGCCCTTAAAATAGCGCGCCTTGTACTCCTCAATCTGAGGATGCACAGAGCCCAGAACATAATGCAAAGGTTCACGGGCATGTAAGGCCTCCAGCCAACCCTCGAGCCCCGGCAGGTAGTCACTTTCCAGGCCCAAACGCACATCCACCTCTCCCGCCCACTTTTCACGGCAATCCCCCACCAGTTTCACATAGTCGTCCCATTCTGCCGGAGACATCCTGACATTGGCAGACATTCCGTCCGGCAAAGGACAATGACAGGTTACAATCATACCTTTTAGCCCGCGCTTTTGGGCCATGGCCGCATATGCATCCGGCATTCCCTGCGCATGTTTGCAAAGCGGCGTGTGCATATGGGTTTCATAGAGAACGGGAACTTTATCACTCATACCCTAAGTATTCCTTATATAAACGAAAGATCAAGGCCCCGTTTCAATCAAAGCCAAACTTGGGTCCATTATTGACCTGACAACGATAATTTGTTTAGTGTAGATTCACACTTTATGATTACTTCCACCATCCAAAGATCTTCATGTTAATCGAATTTTGTTGTCCGGTCTGTAAAGCACCTCTGGCCATCAATAAACAGGTCATTGGAGGGCAGGTAAATTGTCCAAGCTGCCAAAAACTGATTCTGTTACCTGTAGAATCTCCGCTGCCCCGCAAGGATGAGAAGATTACCCCTTTCCATAAAAGCCAGCAGTATGATGCGGATGAAATTGCTTCTGCGATCTGCACCAGCGTGGAGCCCTACCGCCGGGATCTGGAAAACAAATCCAACCTGCTCAATGACGCAGTAGAAATGGTGAAAATCCGGAATGAGCGGATTCGCGATATTGAATCCCTGATGCTCAATACCCAGAAAGAACTGTGGGAACTTGAAGTCGCTCAGGAAGAAAATGGTGAAAAAATTTCCCAACTGAGCGAGGACGCGAACAATTTGCGTAACACTGAACCGGATGAAAATCCGGAGCAGGAAGAAAAAATCAATACCTTAGCCGCCAAGAAGGATAAACTCAAAGCGCGCCTGTCCAATATGGTTGAACATTCAGAGAACTTGGAAAACAAGCTCTACGAAGTTCGGGGTATGATCCAACCCGGGAGCCCCACCCTGGAAATGATCGAAAAAATGTCCGCGACTCTCCAACAACAGCTGGAAAGTCTGGAAGAGGAAAATCGGGATCTGGATTTGGCCACCGAGTATTTGTCCCAGGCGGCAACAGAACTGCTGAAATTACAAAAACAGGTGGGTGAAAAAGAACAGGCACGTCAACAAATTGAAGACTTAATGCGTTCCTCATCAGTGGACATGCAGCTGGCAGTGGAAGAGCGGAACCAGTGGCGGAAAAAAGCCACCGATATGGAAAAAGAGTTTAAGCCTCAACAAGAGGAACTCGAGCGCCTGCGTTTACAGGCTTCTGAATCCGAAAAGCTCCAGGCGGAACTGAGCGAAGACCGGGATCATTCCAAGCGCCTTCGCGGTGAACTCGAAGACAATTTAGAGCTGTTACGCAAACGCATTGAACAAGAGCGTGCCACCCATCAGCAAACCCTCGAAGAGCGGGAAAACAAGCTGAAGGCGGATACCCAGAAAAAAACCGCCCTGTTGGAAAAAAAATTGAAAGCGGCCAATGCGGATCTCGATGCGACGGAAGAGAAACTGGCCATATCCCTGCAAACCCAACAGCAACTTGCAGAGCAGAATATGCAAGGGGAACAGCAGCGCCGGAAGTTGAAAGCCGAAATTGAAGAGTTACAGGATCAATTACACGCTCAGGAATAACCCGTTTGAGCCGGCCGTTCATGCGAACGGTTGTGGCGAGGTATTGAGCACAGGGTTGAGAGAGCGTTCTTTTCTGATTTTGCGAATCAAATACAGAATGTAGATGATCATCGCTAGAAACACGATCCTGTCTTCACCGCAAAGAAGATTAGAAATCAAAAACATCTTGTTTATAGATCCGAAAATTGTGACGATTGTGCAAGCCCTGCCCCCACCATGGGAGCAGGGTACGAAGCTTGAACCCCTTAACACCTAAAGAAAAACGCATGTCCTTCTTTGATTACCTGTTTGACAGTGAATGGAGTCAACGTTCAGATATTGAAACGCTTAAAGCCCGGGGCAGACAACAGCAAATGGTTGCAGCCCGAAACTCCCGGCAAAATACTTCAAAAGTAAATGATCTTGAGGCAAAGGTTATAGAATTACAGGAAGAGGTGGGTGCGCTTCAACTCATCACCAGAGGCCTGTTGGAAATTCTAAAAGATTCTCCGGACTGGGATGATAAAAAATTTAAAGACACCCTGTTAGAACTGGATTTGGAAGATGGGAATCTTGACGGAAAGATCTCGTCACCGGTTTCGGAGAAACCGAAGCCGAAAGTGAAGATTAAAGATATGCATAAAGTGAAGGTTAAAAAAATACGGATTTAACCTAAGGAGACGCCCCTTGCCTTTCATCTGAAGAAATGCTTGTGGCATTGGAAAAGTCCTACCAGTGGCGGAAAAAAAATTAAAAGCGGCCAATGCGGATCTCGATGCGACGGAAGAGAAACTGGCCATATCCCTGCAAACCCAACAGCAACTTGCAGAGCAGAATATGCAAGGGGAACAGCAGCGCCGGAAGTTGAAAGCCGAAATTGAAGAGTTACAGGATCAATTACACGCTCAGGAATAAGCGTTTACATCGGCAGAGGCTTGCGCTTCCATTCCATTAATAGTTTCCAGGCAAAGACTACAGTCAAAATTACAGCCAGCGCCCCCATCCAAATGGGAAGGAACCCGGTCATTCGGGGTCTGAGTAAAAAAGCGCGGCCGGGGTTTTCATGATGTAAAAAACACTCGGCAGGAGCCCCGGCAACATAGGGGGCCAGCATTTTTAAAACCTTCTTTCTGCTGACAGGTTTCAAGTTATAGGACCATGCAAAACCCGTGCTCTCATAATGTTTCCCTTCATAGGAATACTCATATCGAACTGCGGGAACATTTCGAAGGTCCCTGGGGGCTCCCCAGGGTCTGACTTCGGACACTTTGATTTCGCAGGGAACCCTTTGCCACATCTTAAATTCACGATTTTCCAATACCGGCTCCACAAAACTTTCCACACTCACAAATCCGGAGAGGAGTGTAGCCAAAGAAAAATAGAAAAGCCGTACCCGGCATCTGGCTGGAAGGTTGTCTGTCATTGCTTTTTCAAATCCTTATTATGCACAATGCAGGATTTCAGCGAAGCAAAACATTACCGGGTGTTCCGATATTTAAGCCACCGGCAAAAAATCTTTGCCGATCACCCGGCCTTGATTCTCGAGAAATGCAATGGCCTGTTCGCGTACTCCGTGACTGGCCACCCCGAGAAGGATAAACGCTACTCCGGGTATATCCTCTGGTGAAATGACCGGGCGGCCTTTGATGCGCTGTCCGATTTTTGCCTCCGCCACATCGATAAAACCTTTAAACGGCTTCCCCATTTTTTCTAACCCGGTAAACCGTTTACGGGTCACCCGCCCGGCCCCCCAAAGATAAACCGGACGTTTTTTGGGAAGAGATTTATGCAGGTAGAGACACTTGACCGCATAAAAAGCTTCGGGGTCATAGCGGGGATCGTTGCGTGACAATCGGCTGGGAAGATCCTGCCAAATCAACAGTTCCTCCGGGATCTTGGCAAACCGCGCTCCCCCTTGAAACCACCGTAACCACAATTCAAAATCTTCGGGATAATCCCCTTCCCGATAATTGCCGAATTCTTCGATCCCTCCCCGCCGCCACATGACCGAGGGATGGGCAACGGTGGCATCAACAAATCGGTGATACAAATGATCTTCAGGCGTGATCAGTTGATTTAACCACGCGACATGTGCGGCATAACCGGCCTGGGTTTCTTTGTCCCCGCCAAAGGTCACCTGACAAGCAACCAAATCCACATCCTCATGGCTTTCAAGATACGCCACTTGTTTTTCAAACCGTGTCGGCAGACAAAGATCATCCGCATCCATCCGGGCAACAAAATCCCCCTGAACATTTTCGATCCCCGTCTGAAGTGCGGAGACAATTCCGTCGTGCGCAATGGGCAAATAGCGAATGCGGGAATCCTTCTCAGCAAAAGACTTTGCCAGTTCCGAACTTCCATCTGTGGACCCGTCGTCGACAAGCAACAACTCCCAGTCTTCGAGGGTTTGGGTCAAAACGGAATCGACCGCCGCCTCCAGTGTGGGTCGGGCATTAAAAAAAGGTAAGACTACTGAAATCATAATTTTGATTTACCTCAACCGCAGAAACCCCAAACGCTCAACACTTTTGTTGTTTCGTATTTGAATATAGAATTCGAGGTGGATTTTTTTATATATGTTGTGGTTAATAAAAAACCACGCAGTGTTTAGATGCGTGGTTTTTCGTTTAGAATTGGACGGTTTATTCCTCTTCAGAGTCGTCGTCTTCATCCTCGATATCGTCTTCGATTTCTTCATCTTCAACGATTTCTTCTTCGGGAATTTCCACTTCGTCTTCAGGACTGATTTCGGGTTTCACGGTTTCCTCTTCTTCCTCGTCAGGCTCACGCTCAACCGGAATCGCGGCCACCAAGGTATCCCCTTCGTCCAGTCTTACCAATCGAACGCCCTGGGTGCTTCGGCCCATGGGTCGTAAGTCTTCAACCTTCATACGAATGACGACTCCGCGTTCGGTAATTAACATCAAGGCATGATTGTCATTCACCGTAAAGGCTGTGACCACATCACCGTTTCGTTCGTTGACCATGATGGTGCGAACCCCCAGGCCTCCGCGTTTGGTTTCGCGGTATTCAGAAATCGGTGAACGTTTTCCATATCCGTTTTCGCAAATGACCATCAGGCATTCTTCAGGATCGGCAACGGTACAGCTGACAACCTTCTGCCCTTCTTTCAATCGAATGCCGCGGACACCGCGGGCGGTACGGCCCATGTCACGCAATTGACTTTCGTTGAACCGAACCGTCATGCCACCGGAAGTGGTGACCATTAATTCGTCATTGCCGTTGGTGAGCTTCACGCTGATCAACTGATCGCCTTCATCAATGTTGATGGCCTTAATTCCGTTGGCCCGAACATTTTTGAATTTGGCCAAATTGGTTTTCTTGGTGGTTCCGCTTTGAGTGGTGAATACCACATGTTGTTCTTCAGAGAATTCGCGGATCCGCATAAACGCGGTAATCTTTTCGTCTTCCTGCAGGTTGAGCAGATTAATGATCGCCTTGCCTTTGGAAGTACGGGGCGACTCGGGAATGTCATACACTTTCTTCCAGAACACCCGGCCCTGCTCCGTGAAGCAAAGCAGAATATCATGGGTGGAAGCAAAGAAGATGTTCTCAACGAAATCTTCTTCTTTGGTACTCATGGCACGGATTCCGCGTCCACCGCGACGCTGCTCTTTGTAAGTATCAGCAGGTACGCGTTTGATGTAACCCTGATGACTGATAGTAATAACGGACGGACGGTCCTCAATCAGATCTTCAAAATTAATTTCGGAATCATCCGCGGTAATTTCGGTACGGCGGGGGTTGCCGTAAATCCGTTTCATTTCAATCAGGTCATCTTTAATGACGCCGTAAATTAATTTCGCATCGGCCAACAATGATTTCAGATAAGCAATGCGTTCCTGAATTTCATCATATTCGCTTTGCACCTTGTCGCGTTCGAGTCCGGTGAGTTGATACAAGCGCATTTCCAAAATGGCGTTGGCCTGTATCACAGAGAATGCAAAGCGTTCAATCAATCCGGCCCGGGCTTCATCACGGGTAGAGGCGGCGCGGATAATCCGCACCACTTCGTCCATGTTGTCCATGGCAATCAGCAGACCTTCCAGAATGTGGGCACGGGCTTCCGCCTTGGCCAATTCAAACTGGGTGCGTCGGGTAATGACTTCAAACCGGTGATCCAGGAATGCTTTGAGCATTTCCTTCAGGTTCATCACCTTCGGACGCCCGTGGTCAATCGCCAACATGATAACCCCGAAAGTATTTTCGAGATAGGTCTGTTTGTAGAGATTGTTGAGCACGATCGACGCCATAGCGTTCCGTTTGATTTCGATCACCACCCGGATACCTTCCTTATCGGATTCGTCGCGCACATCGGAAATCCCTTCGATGCGTTTTTCGCGAACCAGCTCCGCAACCTTCATCACCAAATTGGCTTTGTTTACGGTATAGGGAAGTTCGGTAATAATAATGGTTTCTTTGCCCCGGGCATCTTCAATGATTTCCGCACGTCCGCGGATCCGCACCAGTCCCCGACCGGTTTCGTACATTTTGATAATTTCGTTTACGCCGCGAATTAATGCGCCGGTGGGAAAATCGGGCCCTTTAATATACTGCATCAAATCACGGATGCTGCAGTGCGGGTTGTCGATCAAATGCACCAGTCCGTCGATCAGCTCATCCAGGTTGTGCGGCGGAATGTTGGTGGCCATTCCCACCGCAATCCCGGTACTTCCATTCGCCAACAAGTTGGGAATACGCGCAGGCAAAACGGTGGGCTCTTCGAGTTTTTCGTCGAAGTTCAAACGCATGTCTACGGTTTCTTTATCAATGTCGGCCAGTAAATCTTCCGCCAAACGGTTCAGACGACACTCCGTATACCGGTAAGCCGCAGCCGGGTCACCGTCGATAGAACCAAAGTTCCCCTGACTGTCGATGGTGGGATAACGCATGGAAAACAACTGGGCCTGGCGGACCAAAGCGTCGTATACGGCCGAGTCACCATGCGGATGGAATTTTCCCATCACTTCACCAACCACACGCGCACATTTCACGAAAGGACGGGTGTGAACCCAGCCGCCTTCTTTCATCGCGTATAGGATACGGCGGTTTACAGGTTTGAGTCCGTCACGTGCGTCGGGCAAAGCGCGCCCGATAATAACCGACATCGAGTAATCGATGTAGTCGCGTTGCATTTCCTCTTCAATATTGATGAGGTCGATGTGATCTGCGGGAGCAGGAGGGGTTGGGGGATTTTCAGCATCCATAAGTTTGGTCTCTTAGAAAAGGGTCAGATATCAAGATTACGCACGTTAAGGGCGTTGGCTTCAATAAAGTCACGGCGGGGACTTACTTCGTCACCCATAAGTACGGTAAAGATTTGGTCGGCTTTGATGGCATCTTCCAACACCACTTTCACCAATCGGCGTTGGGCCGGATCCATGGTGGTCTCCCACAATTGAGAAGGATTCATTTCACCCAGACCTTTATAGCGTTGGATGGTCATGCCTTTTTTGCCCAAATCACGGATCTTGTCCAACAAGGACATGATGTTGGTCAGTTCGGAAACGACTTCCTCTCCTTCCATTAAATTAAACAGGGGTTCTGCCCCGCCCACCAGACGACTGGCATCCAGTCCGATGGCAGTCAAAGCATCCAACTGTTTGCGGATCCGTTCATGGGATTGAATGTCTACATAGATGAATGGACGCCCTTCAGCTTCCATCTCTTCATTGATGACTCTCAGCTCTTCTTCACTGAAAGCGAATTTACATTCTTTTTCTTTGCCACTGCCGCGAATCACCACGTAGAGCGGTAATTCCCCGCTTTCTTTGCGTGCTTTGAGGTACAGTTCCGGATCAACCCCGCGGCGTTGCACCATGTCGATCAGGGGTTCAAGTTCGTGAAGCACATTCAGGGTGGCCTGCATGGCTTCTCCGTCCAGCAAGGTCGCCCCGTCCGGAGCATGAGCCGTAATCCCATCCGATCCGAGTTCCATAAGAATTTCGGTCAGCTTCGGGTCATTTTGTACATATTCTTCGCGTTTACGGCGAACAATTTTATACAGCGGGGGTTGAGCGATATATACGTACCCCCTTTCAATCAGCTCGCGCATTTGGCGGTAGAGGAAGGTCAGAATCAAGGTGCGGATGTGGAGCCCGTCCACGTCAGCATCCGTCATAATGATAATGCGGTGATAACGGGCTTTATCGATGTTAAAATCATCTTTGCCAATCCCGCAACCGATGGCGGTAATCATGGTCTGGATTTCCTTGTTGCCCAGGATCTTATCCAAACGCGCCTTTTCCACGTTCAATACTTTACCGCGCAACGGCAAAATGGCCTGGAATTTACGGTCGCGGCCCTGTTTCGCAGATCCACCCGCCGAGTCCCCTTCCACAATATAAATTTCGCATTTGGAAGGATCCCGCTCGGAACAGTCCGCCAGTTTACCCGGCAGAGAGGCAGAATCCAGCGCCCCTTTGCGGCGTGTAAGTTCGCGCGCTTTGCGGGCCGCTTCACGTGCACTGGCTGCCACCACGGCTTTTTCAATAAATTTGCGGGCTTCGGCAGGATGCTCTTCCAGGTAAACCGCCAATTGCTCATTGACCACAGATTCTACGATCCCCTGCACTTCCGAGTTACCCAGCTTGGTTTTGGTCTGCCCTTCAAATTGGGGGTCGGGAACTTTTACCGAGATAATCGCAGTCAAACCTTCACGGATATCATCCCCGGTCATCCCGGTTTTGTCATCCTTGATCATTTTACTGGCTTTGCCGTAGGCATTAATGGTTCGCGTGAGCGCTGAACGGAATCCGGAAAGGTGGGTTCCCCCTTCGTGGGTATTAATATTGTTGGCGTAGGAATAAAGACTTTCGCTGTAGGCATCCGTGTATTGCATGGCGATTTCCACCCCAATACCGTCTTTTTCCCGGTCAAAATAGATGACATCGTCGTGCATCGGCGACTTGTTCACATTCAAATACTTCACAAATTCGGAGATACCCCCGGCGTATTTGAATTCTTCTCTCCGGTCAGATCCGTCTTCCTGAAGGTTGACCTGTACCCCGCGGTTCAAAAAGGCCATTTCCCGCAGCCGGTTGGTCAAAATATCCCAGGAGAACTGCAGGGTTTCAAAAATCTCGTGATCCGGCATGAACGTAATCTTGGTGCCGGAATCCTTACAATGGCCCAACACTTCCAATTTTTTAACCGTCTTGCCGCGTTCGAAACGCATATGATGGATTTCACCGTCACGGCGGACTTCCACTTCCAACCATTCACTGAGTGCATTTACACAGGAAACCCCCACCCCGTGCAAACCGCCGGACACTTTATAGGAGTTGCTGTCAAACTTACCGCCGGCATGCAAAATCGTCAAAACCACTTCTACCGCAGGTTTTTTCTCTTTTTCATGCATGTCCACCGGAATGCCGCGGCCATTGTCGCGAACGGTGATCGATCCATCCAAATTGAGGGTGACTTCCACAAAGTCGCAATGACCTGCCAACGCTTCGTCAATGGAGTTGTCCACCACCTCATACACCAAATGATGCAGACCGCGAACGGAGGTATCTCCAATATACATACCGGGACGTTTCCGTACCGCTTCGAGGCCCTCAAGCACCGTAATATTGCTGGAGGTGTAGGTGGCCGGATCAACACCGGGAGGAATGGGAAGATTGTCAGGTAAATCTGTCATAAATTACTTAAAATGAGGCTTATGATATCGAAGGCGGACATCCGCCGGAATGTGTGAAAAAATCATTAAAGCAACAACGGGGCAGAACAAGGGGAATCGTGCTTTATTTCAGTGGGAATTTCAGCCCTTTTCTTTTGTATTGCGCTTTAATCGGTTTGTGTGCATTTTAAGCATATGAAACTCATCCCCTCCCTTTGGAACTCAAAAATGCTTTTTACGGCATTTATAAGCCTAATTTGGATAAGTTGCGCATCAGTCGAAAAAAGGATTGCCGCGAATGAACAAGTGTTCTCCACCTATCCTCCAGAAGTACAGGCAGAACTCCGCCAGGGAAAAATTGCCCTCGGCTACGACATGAAAATGGTGGAAATTGCCAAAGGCCCGCCCTCGTATGTCAACTTGAAGCAGAGTGAAGCGGGGGAAACCACCATTTGGCGATATATGCAAATGCAACAATATACTAAATCCGTGCCCGTCTATGACAGGGGCATCGCCGGAGCCAGCTGGGCGACGATCACCGAAACCGACGAGTTTGAAGTCCTTCGGGTCGAATTTAAAAACAACCAGGTCATCAGTTTTGAGGAAATTCAATGAACACACAGTCAATCATCCGCCTACAACTTTTCATTTATATAACCCTAATCACGATGAACGCTTTCAGCCAAACCCCGGATGTAACCAAAACCTATAAACAAATCGGTGAGGTTGAACTTCAACTCCACATCTTTAATCCACCCGGCCATCAAGCCGCAGACAATTCCCCGGCCATCGTCTTTTTCTTCGGCGGAGGCTGGGTCAACGGTTCGCCCGGACAGTTTTTTCCCTTCTGCGAATACCTGGCCTCACGGGGCATGGTGGCCGCTTCGGCGGAATACCGTATCCAATCCAAACACCAAACCAGCCCGGTTGAATGTGTGAAAGACGGGAAATCTGCCATCCGCTGGATGCGGACACATGCGAAAGAACTGGGGATTGATCCCGATAAACTGGCGGCAGGCGGCGGCTCCGCAGGGGGTCATGTGGCCGCGGCCGCCGGAACCGTCGAGGGTCTTGAAGAAGAAGGTGAAGACCTCAGCGTCTCCTCCCGCCCCAATGCCTTGGTGCTGATGAATCCCGTATTCGACAATGGTCCAGGGGGCTTTGGACACAACAAAGTGAAGGCATACTGGAAAGAAATCTCCCCGCTGCACAATCTGGATGCCGACACACCGCCCACCGTGGTTTTTCTCGGCACAGAGGATAAACTGATCCCGGTGGCTACTGCAGAAAACTACAAAGCGAAGATGGAAGCATTGGGAGGCCGCTGCGACCTTTATTTGCACGAAGGACAGGAACACGGTTTTTTTAACGCCCGAAATCCCGAAAATTTCGAAAAAATTCTTGGACAAATGGACGTTTTTCTCTGCGACATCGGATATTTAAAAAGCACTGAATGACAGTTGTCAGGGGAAATAGAAAACGCTAGGAAGCTTTCATGCTTGCCAAACGTATCATTCCCTGCCTCGATATCCGCAACAACCGCGTGGTCAAAGGCGTCAATTTTGTTGACCTGATCGACGCCGGAGACCCGATCCAGCAGGCCAAGGCATACGAACTGCAAGGCGCGGATGAATTGACCTTTCTCGACATTACCGCCTCCCACGAAAGACGTGAAACCGTGGTGGATCTGGTGGGGAAAGTGGGAAAAGAAGTCTTTATGCCCATGACCGTTGGCGGCGGTATCCGGGTCGCTGCTGATGTACGGCGCATGCTGAATGCGGGGGCGGACAAAGTCTCCATCAATACCGCCGCCATCTTAAATCCGGAAATTATCGATGAGGCCGCCGCCTTCTATGGCTGTCAGTGTATTGTGGTTGCGATTGACGCCCGCCGCAACGAAAAAGGGGGATGGACGGTTTACACCCACGGGGGACGCGAACCCACCGAGCTCGATGCCATCGACTGGGCCAGGGAAGTGGTGAACCGCGGTGCCGGCGAAATTTTGCTGACCAGTATGGATGCCGACGGCACCAAAGACGGATACGACATCGAACTCACCCGCAGCGTGGCCGAAGCGGTGGGCGTGCCGGTCATTGCCTCCGGAGGCGCCGGCACCCTCGAACACTTTGCCGAAGCCCTCACCGAAGGCAAAGCCGATGCCGTCCTGGCCGCCTCTCTTTTCCACTTCGGCACCTTCACCATCCGCGAAGTGAAAGAATATTTGCGTGATCAGGGCATCGAAGTCCGGCTTTAGATATTTCTCTCGCCCCGCAAGCGGGACTCGCGATTCAAACTGAAACCGCTTCCAGCGTCCCCCTCCTCTTCCCAAAGTCCCGCTTCTTCCCGGAGTCCCGCTCGCGGGGCGAACGGAATATCC
Organism: uncultured Verrucomicrobiota bacterium; assembly: GCA_937127435.1. Classification (GTDB taxonomy): domain Bacteria; phylum Verrucomicrobiota; class Kiritimatiellia; order SS1-B-03-39; family UBA6053; genus UBA6053. Next base: position 31,071 of record CAKZLZ010000236.1, read on the forward strand.
AGACCTCCAAACCCCGCTTTCCCCTCCTCCAACCGGAGTCCCGCTTGCGGGGCGAACGGAACATCCAGACCTCCAAACCCCGCTTTCCCCTCCTCCAACCGGAGTCCCGCTTGCGGGGCGAACGGAATATCCAGACCTCCAAACCCCGCTTCCCCACCCCAAACCGGAGTCCCGCTTGCGGGGCGAACGGAATATCCCAAATTACCATCCGCCGAAACCACGATTTTTTGCCACCGCGACCGACATTTTATAAGGCCCCACCGTCCCCACATACCCCCCATCCTGCCAATAAGCGGACCGCCGCATCCTCTTGCCCGATTCCCGCTTTAACCCCTCCAGGAGTTCGTCTGCAGAAAGTTCCGACGGCCATCCGATCATCAAATGCGCATGATCCGGCATCATACTGATATCAAAAGCCTTGGCATCCAGCACCCGGCAAGCCCCCAGCAACCCTTCAAACACTTTACGGGCTTCAGCCGAAAAGATCCGATGCCGATTGGCAATGATCAATACTACATGCACCACCAGGTCGTAGCGGCCCCGATGACTGGTAGACCGCTTGCTTTCCCCTTCTTCATGAAAACGCAATTCATTCATGCGCCGGCGATAGAGCGGATCGACTAAATCTGAGCTTTTCACCTGATTTTGGACATAAGCACTCACGATTCTTCGGTCGTTTTGTCCCAGGGACTGAAAGAAAAAGGACCGGTCAAAACCGGGGAAATCCGGATACGCCTTTTTCAGGAAATGATTCAGCCGCCCCTTTAACCTGCCCGCGATCCACTGCGGGGCATGATCCGCACCCGCTTCCAGGATCAGCATTACCTTTCCCCGGTTTACCGATCCCGAGCACAAGCGGATGCCATCCGGTGCATACAGATCCTTCACCGCCACCGGCAAATGCGGGGCAGTCCAGACTTCGGAAAAATAGGCACTCCAACCAAAATAGAGCTTGGTTAAACCAGACATACGAATAGTTTAAAAGGAATCTGTGATCGAATTCAATCCCTTTTCGGATATTCCGTTCGCCCCGCAAGCGGGACTCCGGGGGTGGGAACTTGGAAATATCCATTTTCAAGATATTTCTCTCGCCCCGCAAGCGGGACTCGCGATTCAAACTGAAACCGCTTCCAGCGTCCCCCTCCTCTTCCCAAATCCCGCTTCTTCCCGAAGTCCCGCTCTTCCCCGGAGTCCCGCTTGCGGGGCGAGCGGAATATCCAGACCACCAAGCCCCGCGTCCCCCACCCCAAACCGGAGTCCCGCTTGCGGGGCGAACGGAATATCCAGACCTCCAAACTCCGCTTTCCCCTCCTCCAACCGGAGTCCCGCTTGCGGGGCGAGCGGAATATCCAGACCACCAAACCCCGCTTCCCCCACCCCAAACCGGAGTCCCGCTCGCGGGGCGAGCGGAATATCCAGGAAAGCAAAACCCCAACAAACCCACTCCCCGCGGAGTCCCGCTTGCGGGGCGAACGCAACATTTATGAAACCAAAGACTCGTAAACGTCCAAAGTCCCTTCCGCCATTTTCTCCATCCGAAAGTGTGCGGCCTGCAGCTTTCCCTTCTCAATCATACGGGCCATTTCTTCCGGATCATTCAATACTTCAATCAACGCATCTTTGAGCGCAAACAGATCCCCCGGAGGCACCTGTCTGGCGGCATCTCCCGCCACTTCAGGCAATGAACTCGCGTTGCTGCAAATCACCGGGGTTCCACAGGCCATGGCCTCCGCCACCGGCAGGCCAAAGCCCTCGTACTCAGAACAAAGCACCAGAACGGAAGCCCTTCTGTAGGCATCAACCAAGGTGGGAAAATCAACGTGCCCCTCCCAGTCCATGTAGGGGAAGAGGTCCAGAGACCGCGCCAAAGCCATGGCTTCAGGATACCGCTCATCCGGCGGACCGATCACCCGCAAACGCGTCCCCACCGGCAACTGTTTTCGCGCTTCGGAAAAAGCGCTGACCAATTGCGGCACATTTTTATAAGGATCGAGGCGACCCACATACAAAATTTCCGGAGGGTCATGGCGGGGTACCTGGTGGTTTTCATAGAAAACCGGATCCAATCCGTTATACACCACCCGGGTCTTCTCTTCACCTTTACCCGCCAATCCCAGTCGTTCCCGTACATCCTTGGCCGAAGAGTCGCTCACCGTAAGTATCCGGTCCGCCCGGGCCGCCACTTCACGCATTAACCGGGCGTACACGGGGTAAAATCTGCTTTTGAGCGACCGCGGGGCATGATCCCGAAAGACCATAGGTATAAGATCGTGGATGGTGATCACCGCTTTCACCTGCCCTTCCCGATGCCGGGGAAATCCAGGCAGGGGCATCATATAATTGGTGGAATGATAGAGATCCACGTTTTGACTCTTCAGATAAGCGCCCAACTTCAGTTGATTTTGCAGGCTGAACAGGCCATAGGGCAACACCACATGCTCCCAGGCACACTGCGTCTCTTTCAAGACCTTTTGCGCCCGGGACGCATCGTCAAAAATCAGCAGAAAGGTATGCGGCGTTTCCAAGCGGGCAAGAGACTGGATCAACATGCGGGTATGCTGACCAATCCCGGAACTTTCCTCAAATATCCAACGGGCATCCAATGCAATTTTCATAATGGCCTTTTTGCCTTTCTCCCCCACGCTTGCAAGTCAATTAAAGAGGCTCAAGTTCAGCTTGATTCTTGAACCGGTCTGGGTTTACATGCCGACATGAACGTCTCTGCCAACGATGATGATCCGGACAACTATGATTCCACGATTGATCCCTTAGAGGATTATGAGAATCTTTATAATGAAAACCGTGAACTTCTGGAAGCAATTCACCAGTTGGAGGAAAACCTCCCGGAGGTGGAAGATCCCGTTGGAATTTACACCGCGCTTTTTGATATCTACAGCGAAATGGAGAATATGGCCGAGGCGGGGAATTGCCTGACCGAAGCCGCCCGGCGCGTGGAACCCGGTGTACATGAAGACCTGATCTACTTCCTCTACAATCAGCTTGAGCTGTTCGCCCAACTGAGTCCTGAAGCGCAATCCGCCTATGAGCATTTGGGCCATTACATCAGCCGTGACGACGGAAGCCTGGATGCCAACACCCTCTTTTTGGACCAACGGAAACTCTACCAGGTGGATTTAATCCCCGAAATTTTATTGGCCAACCACCTGCACCGCTCCCGGATTATTTCCGATCAGGAGTATTGCCTGACCCTGCAGGACTTATGCTGGCTCACCAGCAATGAACCCACCTCCCCCCGGGCCTGCCTTTATGTGCTAAGTGACCGCGAACTCCCCCACCGGGACAAAGCCCTGGAATTTCTCGCCCACGACGCAGCCACCCCTTATATTAACCTGGACTTCATCGACACCGCTGAAGAATTTTATGAAGCCCTCCCCCGGGATTTTTGCGTGCGGCGCGCCGCCTGTGTGTTCGGAGAAGTGGGAGGAGAACCTCTGGTGGCCATGCTCAATCCTTTTAATCTTCAGCTCAAAGAAGATATCGCCCGGCTCCTCGATGCTGAACCTCATTTTTATGTAACGTCCGCATTGGCCTTCCAGAAGTATCTCGACCGCCAACTCGCCGCCATGACCCCTTGAGGGTAAGGCCTCTATTCTCAAATGCTCGTCACGTTCTACTGCGAAACTTGCGCCGCCAAACTCCGCATTAATGCGGACTCCATGGGTTCGGAACTCCTGTGTCCGGAATGCGATACCCTGTTGACCGTGCCGCAAATGCAGTTGGGCCCCGGTTTCGTGGTTGGCGGCTTCCTCATCAAGCATAAACTGGGTGAAGGGGGGATGGGAGAGGTCTATCTGGCGAAACAACTTTCGCTGGAACGGGACATTGCCCTGAAAATTCTTCCCAGCCGCTTTACCCGTGAAAATTCTTTTGTGGTGCGCTTCCTGAAAGAAGTCCACTATCAGGCGAAACTGGATCATCCCAATATTGTCACCGCCTACGATGCCGGAGAAGACAACGGCGTTTACTTTATGGCCATGGCCTACGTCGCCGGTGAAACCCTTGAAGAATGGCTGGAACGGGAGGGAACCCTCCCCGAAAAAGATGCCCTCCAAGTCGTGCGGCAAGTAGCGCGGGCACTGGAATATGCTTCGGGTGAAAAAGGCATCATCCACCGGGACATCAAGCCGGCAAACATCATGCTCACCCCCACCATGCACGCCAAGGTTTTGGATATGGGTCTCTCCAAAAACACTTTGGAGAAAACCTCTACGACGGTGGCGGATACCTTGATGGGCACTCCGAACTACATGAGTCCGGAACAAATCGATCATCCCCAGGATCTGGACACCCGCTCGGATATGTTCAGCCTGGGCATGACTCTCTATCACATGTTGACCGGGAGAATTCCCTTTGAAGAAAGCGGATACTTAAAAACCCTGCAGCGGCACGCCCGGGAAAAACTGGAAGATCCCCGCGATCTGGTGCCGGGAATTTCAGAAGGCACCGTTCTTTTACTCGCCCGCATGCTGGCCCGCGATCCGGATGACCGCTATCCCGATTGGGATTCATTTTTGGAGGACCTCCATAAAGTTGTATCCCATAAAAGCACCCCTAAATTTCCCGAAGGGGAAAACACCCTGGATTTTCATCCTCCCGCCCCGCCCAAACCAAAAGTCGTGGTCCCACCCCACCGGAGCGCGATTCCGGCTAAACCGGAAAAAAGTGCGGAAGGGGTTATTCTTTCAGTGGTCATCGGCCTTATGCTGGGTATCACCGGTATCGTGATTCTCGCCAGCCAAAAATCAGGACAACAGCCGGACCCGCAAAATCCCGTCACCCTGAACCCGACCCCGGTCCCCCAACCGACGCAAACCCCTTTGCCATTAGCTTCCAACCTGGATTTGCCCGCGCTGCAAAAAGAACTGACCACCATCATTCTGAATTATGAACGGACCCGCTCCGGTCACGATGACGTCATTCAAGCGTTATTGGATTTAGGGATGCGGGCTGAAAACAGTTCGGTTTCTGAAGCCGCCGCCCAACAAATTGTCCGGGTTCGCCGTGACCGGGATGTTGCCGTGGATGCGGAGCGCGTCCGCTTAAGAAACGAGACCGTCCGCATCTTATACGAACAGGGTCCCGAGCCCGCCCGCAAACACCTCACAAATTTTCATAGCGATTTTAAGCAGGATCTGGCCGAGCAAATGGGCAACCTCCGCCGGCGCATTCAAATCTGGGAAAAGCAGGAACGCTCCCAACGTGAAGCCGAAAAAGCCGCTGCAGAAAAATGGCTGACCGAATTACAGCAACAGCTTGCCCTCCTCGTCATTAACCGGGAGTGGCCACAGGCAATGCTGTTAATTGAAGAAGCCGCCGAAGAACCCACATTGTTTCCGGTTGCAAATGAAGTGGGAGGATTGCGGGTGGAACTTCTGGCCCTGCAATCCGTTCCCGGAAAAATTTTGGAATCCTATAACAGCCAACTCCATCAGGATGTCGTGATTAAACTACACGATAAAGATCTGGCCGTTCAAATTCAGGAACTGAAGCCGGACGGACTCCTGGTGGAAAGAACCCTGTACAGTGAAGATGGCAGCCCCCTGGGAAGCGCCGAATTGTTCATCCCCTTCAGCCAGTTAAGTTCCCGGGAAATTTATGACCAACTCGAGCTTCTCGAAGGCAAGGAAGTGACCCTTTACCGGGGATTGCTCGCGAACAGAAGTGGGGAAAGTGAAATCAGCCGAAACTTACTTGAAGAATCCGGCACCCCGCTGGCCCTGGCCATTCGTGACCACTTATTCAGTTTGCCGACAACTTTGGAGTCCCCTTTTGAGGAACCCCCGGCCCCCGAATTGGACTCCCCTTTTAATAGGCCACGTTTCGCGCCGCGGCCCACGCTTGAATCTCCTTAACCCGGTTGCCCCAAGTCGAGGGATCTTTGCGTTCGTCGACAAAGGAATCATAAAGACCGCGCAGGAGCTGTCCCACCAATTCAACCTGTAACATCCGGTCCTGGAAGCGGCTGATGTAATCGAGATTTCCTTCGGGCACCAAAGGCTTCAAGCCCCGAATGGCCAAACTTTCGCCGTCCAGGGTCATTTTCCACACCTGTTCGCCCCGCACCAAATTGACCGTGGCTTTCCGAAGTTTTTTGCCGGCCAACAAACAGGCCTTGGCTTCCGCACTTTGCGCGGGATTTCCTTTACGCAGCGTAATTTCATGGGCCCCGCCCCCTTCCATCACCAAGGTCAACGGCCCTTCTATCATCACCCCGACATGCCCCTCTTTTCCCGCGGGCACTTTATCCGGATAGGTTTCAGATTGATACCACAGCCAGGTCATAAAATCGTGTCCCGCCAGGGGAGAGGTCCGCTCCGGCTCCACTTCTTCAGAAAAACTGCAGGGAACCCAATTGTTCACATCGGTATGCTTGCTCAACATCGCCCAACTTTCGGGCGTGATCACTTGCGGCGGAAAGCCAATGGCATCCCGCAAATAACTGGTGAACACATCCACCTGCTTTTCCGCCAGACTTTCCGCAAACAAAAATCCGTCGTCCGGGCGATGCACAAATGTCATACCCTTCAATTGCGGCGGCATGGATGCCAACAGGCGATCCACAATTTCCTGCTTCATTTCCACTTTTTCGCGGCGGGAAACACTGGGGTTTCCACTGACCGCCATGCGGATCAGTTCTTCCTGTTTCATTTCCGCCTGCAACAGGGAATTCGGAATTTTGCGCTCGGCCTGCAGAAGACATAAACGCAAATATCCCGCCAGATAGGAATTGTTGTCGTCAATCTGACGGTCCAGCAAATGCCGGCCCGTCACCCAACCGTAAACCGGCTGGTCCTTGACCGTATCCAGCGGAGGTGCGACCCGATCCAGAAATCCGTCCAATACCGGTTCCGGCATTTGGCGGGGCAAATGATACATACGAAAGCTGACGGAACCGGTTTCAAAAGGCATAAGGAATTCCTGAATGGTGTTTAGGAGGAAAAGAAGTTAGTCATAAGTCCTTTTTCACCCTCTGCCAATAGGAAAATCCCTCCGTGTCTGAATCACGTGGGATCACGCGCTCCACTAAACACTTTCAGTCTAGCCTGCTTTGCCAGTTTGATCTGCCGTAAATCATAACTTACAAACAGCTCCGCTTGAATCTCGATTGCACATGCGACGTGAAGGATATCCATGGTTCGGCAACCAGTTTTAGGCGTCAAGTCCGTCAATGTCCTTACCCGATTGAAAAGAGAAACCCGGTCAAAGCGGGGATATACATACTGCCCCTTAAGCTTACGCTCTTCCAACAATTCAAGCTGATGATCTGAATCTGATTGAGAAATATCATCCCAAAATACTTTTAACCGAAGCGCATTCCGCAACTCCATTTCCTGAATTTCCCAGAGGGGGAGCGGTTCGCTTTGCGATGAAAGCACCTTTTGGACCTCGTTCGATCCTGATTCACGGATATAGAGTTTCAGCAAAGCACTGGTGTCGAGATAAATCATATCCTACCATCGCCCTTCGCGATCTGCGGCCACCGTGTCCTCCGCACTTTTCCCTTTAGCCGGAATCGCGGTGGCAACGTGGTCATCCCACACCAAAACCTTCCGCGGGTCAGCTGCCACCAAACGCACCGTCGGTTTCCCGCGGTTATGCACCTCAATCACCTCGCCATTGCGAACCTGACGCTCGACTTCGGACCATTGCGCCTTCATTTCCCGAACAGATATAATTTTCATACACTTTGTGTAACATATGTTTTACATTTTGTAAATTTTCAAAAATGATTGTGCAGATGAAAGATCTTCGTTTTGCCATGAATGTAGATTAAGTGATTTTCTCCACATATTCTCGACCCACCCACTAACAACAGCCCCCCACTCTGTGCCAAATCCCACCGCAACCATCATCGATATAGGAGACGAATCCATGCTGGGTCTGTGTGAGGACGGCCGCAAGGTTTGGCTGGAGGGGCCCTGCGTTCCCGGAGACCGGGTTTCTTTTGAAATGCAGGGGAAAACCGGAGAGGTTACAGAAATATTGGAAGCCGCCCCCGAGCGCCGCGAAGCCTTTTGCCCGCATTTTGCCGCTTGTCCGGGTTGCCAACTTCAACCTCTTCCCTACGAAAAACAATTAGAGCTCAAAGGCAAAAAAATTGTGGAAGCTCTCCGCCGCCTGGGGGGATTCTCCGATATTCCGTTTGAGGGCGTGGTGGGATCGCCCGAAGAATTCGGCACCCGCAACAAATTGGATTTTACCGTCGAAGCAAATCAAGTGGGCTACCAAACGCGGAAAGGTCTGCTGCCCATCTCCACTTGTCCGGTGGGCGATCCTTTATTGGACAAATTGATCCCGCACTTTTTGGAATGGCTCGGGCAAAACCCCCGCCATCAATTGCACCGCCTGATGTTGCGGATTGATGGTGAACGCAAATCGGTTCATGTGCTGCTGCGGGGAATCCTCGGCGACTCGGAACAGGCTTCGCTTTTACACTGGGCCGCCACTCACGAAATTATTTCCGCGGTTTCGATTCAGGAAGATTGGCGGGCGCCCTGGGAAAATTTGCTGGGCGAAGGGAAACTGCAGTTTGATTTGGCCGGGCAATCCCACCTCATCGACCACGACGCCTTTTTTCAAGTCCACGACCGACTGGCGGATAAACTGGTAGAGGAAAGTATTCAATTATTGGGACCGGCCAAAGGCGCTCTACTGGATCTGTTTTGTGGTGTGGGTGCCTTCACTTTACCCGCACAAAAAAGAGGCTGGCAAGTCATGGGGATCGACAGCCGCCCCGGCAAAGGACCTTTCACCCGATCGGATTTGCGCAAAGGCATTCCCAAAAAATGTCTCAATCAAAAATGGCATATGGTGCTCACCGATCCGCCCCGGGCCGGAATGGAAAAAGATCTTTGTGCCCAAATTCGCGATCACGTTCGACCTGAACAAATTTTATATGTCAGTTGCAATCCCGCCACCCTCGCCCGCGATTTGCAGCGCATCTGTGCGAAGGGAAATTATGAACTGGTTTCTGTGAAAGGTTTCGATCTCTTCCCACAAACCACCCATGTGGAGACGGTGGCTTTGCTAAGGGTAACGTAGGCATTCTGCCTGCGGGAATACAGGCTTTCAGCCTGTGAGTTAGAAGGCTGAAAGCTTATTTCCCTTCAGGCAGGAATGCCTAATTTACGGCCAACTCCTCTCCCCGCCGTTTCATATGCCCGACCGCCGGCAGAAACATAAGCGTCGACAACACGATCAAACTCACCCCCATCCAACTCACCTCTTTGGCGGAAAAATGTTCGATCAGGGCAAAGCCGAGGAACGGGGCGATCGTCCCCCGGACACCGGTGGTAAACATGTGCACACTCATATAGGCAGAAGTTTGACCGGGTCCCGCCAACTTGGTAACCCAGAGCGACCAGGCAATCCGCCCCCCCGCCATGGCCGTACCCAACAGAGCCATGCTCAGCCCCATCACCCAGAGATTTTTGGTGCTGAAGAAAAGCACAACCGAAAACAGAAAAAAGACATTCAGCATCATCCGCAGCTTCACCAAATTCCAGCGATCAAACATTTTGCCCAGCATGCGGGAAGCCAAAAGGCGGCAGAGCAGAGGAACCGCGCCTGTAATCAGCAGGATCGTTTGATTGCTCTCATTAATGCCAAATCGCGGATTGGCCATGTATTCGGTGCGCAAAGGCAAGGTCATCAAATTTCCAAACCCCAACAGCATCCAGGAGCTCAACAACCATCCGAACAACTTGTCCCGCCAGGCCAAACTGAGATTTTTTAAAGGGTGCCCCACCTGTTCCGGCTGCAGAGCTTCCGTCGGGATTTGCAAAAGACACCAGGCGGAAAATCCGCAACAAAGTGCCGTCACAACCATTAAAGGTTTGTACATCTCGAGCCGGAAATCCAGCAACTTTCCAATAAGCAGGTTGGCGGCCACACTTACCGCACCGGCAATGATAAATACCGTACTGATCCGATGCCCCCGCTGAGTAGTGGTGAAATGATTTGAATACATCTCGGTGTACATCGGGGTGTATTGCACCATCATAATTTGTGCCAGTGACACCAACAACACAAAGGCCATTGCGCCCGGAAACCAGGGAATGAGAAACAGCAAAGCACCGGTCAATACATATAACAGCGCCATGGCCTGATGAATAGGCAGACGGCTATGGGCAAACAAACTCAGACTGAGGGGCGTAAGCAAAAATCCAATCGGGCCGGATGCAGAGATAATACTTTTGGGTACCGTGCCTAATTCGAAATGCCGAATCGCCACCAACAAAGCCACGGCCGCGCCGGGCTGCCAAATAATCTCAATGAAGCCTGTAAATAAAGAGCGGATCCGCTCCCAAAAATATGTCCGGTCCGCCAGCGCTTCGGCTGAAAGTTTTTCCGACATTAACTGACCAGCAACCCGTAGGCTTCCTGATATTTGACCAGCGTCTGCTGAATGACCTCTTCCGGCAAGGTGACCGGTGTCTGTTTGTCAAAGTCGATAGAGAGCAGATAGTTGCGGACAAACTGTTTGTCGAAGCTGGGCTGGTCATGGCCGGGCGCATAGCCTTCTGCCGGCCAGAAGCGGGAAGAGTCCGGAGTGAGAATCTCATCTCCCAACACCACGGTGCCCGCTTCATTCACGCCGAATTCAAATTTTGTATCCGCCAGAATAATCCCGCGTTCCGCCGCATAGGTTCTCGCTTCACTGTAGAGGGACAGTGCCAATTCCTCCACCCGGTCCGCATGTGCCGCTCCTAAAATTTCGGTGGCCCGTTCCGGGGAAATATTGATATCATGGCCCCCCAGCTCCGCTTTGGTGCTTGGAGTATAAATAGGGGTGGGCAACTCTTCGCATTCTTTGAGACCGGCAGGTAACGCAATTCCGCACACGGTCTGATCTTTTTTATAAGAAACCCAACCCGACCCGGCCAGGTATCCGCGGACAATCGCTTCCACCGGCAAAATGGTGAGACGTTTTACAAGCATACTCCGTCCCGTTAATTGATCGGCGTATTGCTGAACCGACGCGGGCATTTCATTCAGGTCGGCGGTGACAAAATGATGCTCCATCCGGTCTTTCAACCACTCAAACCAGAAGCAACTGATCTGGGTCAACAGAATGCCTTTTCCCGGAATCCCGTTTTTCATAATCACATCAAAAGCGGAGATCCGGTCGGTGGCCACAAATAAAAGATGATCCGCATCCACCTCATACACATCGCGCACCTTCCCCCGGGCAAGTAAATTCAAATCCGGGCAATCGGTTTCAAGCAGAGCGGTTTGGGGTAAGGGGATGGAATTCATAATTTTGTCCTAAAACTTAAATCGGGTTCACTATAAAAATCTTTACCACTTTAGACGCGAATCATTGCAAAAGACGTTTTTGAGATGTCGAGTTTAGCTGTTGAACACCTCATAAATAATCAGGGTAAAATTAGCGATAATTAGCGGTAAAAAAAATTAATCAAAAATCAAAGGCCTTGGTCGACCAGTTAATGGCCATACGGATAATGGGGCGTTCTTCTTCCACCCGGCGTTTCACCTTCATGAGTTGCTTGCGGTAGAGATCCACTACGTGCTCCAGACTTTCGCCCATTTGGTGACTGGCAAAAAGCTCTTCTTCCTTGGCCCCGAAATCCAGGCCTGCCTGCACCGGCCCCCGCAACAAATCAAAGCCCAAATCATAGCCGGTCAGCAACAGGCGGTTGGGATCCCGGTTGTCAAAAGGACAGCTGTCCAAAAACCAGGTGGGGGAAGAGCTGAGGGTATGAAGATTCAGCAGACGCAACACTTTGATTTCCTTGCGGAACAAATCCTGAATGTCGCCAATTTGTACTCCGAAAGTGCGGAGCGCTGTACACTTTTTAATAAAGTTGATGTACCCGCGGGAGTAAGTTTCCGGTTCTTCAGGTTTATACAAATCCAAGCCGCTTTGGATCTGACCCACATAGACATGGTTCTTGCCCGCTTCACGGCAAAGATCCTGCAGCGTGTATTTTCGACGACTCATAATCCCAAGCCTTCAATCAGCACAAACAAAATGACCGCGCTCATATAACAAGCCAGGCCCGTAATCAGAATGATCCCCGCCGTAAAATACCGGCGGGTCCGAAAATTGCGCAATCGCAACATTGCCATCAAAGTAGCATCCAGTCCGGCATCACAGCTGTGTTGAGTGGCCCAGCGCAAATGCAGCGGACCGGTGAACAACACCCCTGCAGCACACACTGACAAGAAAAGTCCCATCGCCAATAAAATGGCGGGAAGCAAACCGGCAGCGGCAATGCGGTGACCACTGAAACCTGAAATGGTCAAACAAATGGTAATTAAACTTAACATTAACCCCGAACGGGTCTGTAGAATAATAAATTGATTCACGATCCGGTCCATCAACGCAACCGGCGCCTCCACCTTTAACTCCGAGCGCATAAAAGCCAGCTCTTGCTCAGGCGTTAAGGTTCGGAAATCGTGCTTCATGTCTTTTTCCTAATGAAAATCAAATCAACTGGCAAGCCTCCAGCCTTTGATTTAAAAAAAGAAGCCTCCTAAATTTGCGCACATGTTGAGCCAAAGCTGTCGGAACAGCGTCTGACCGGTCCGCCAACCAGATATGAGACCACCTGAGACTTATGTTTGAAATTGGTTGATGTGGCTTGATTTGGGTTGATGTGGCTTGGGATCAACGACTTGCGGGGAAAATCGATGATTATGATGCGAGAAATGTTTGGAATGGGTGTCCATTTATCTGAGAAATGATTGAAATGGGTCTTATGCGGACTCTATTCCTTTGAGGGTGGCAGTGGTGAGAACCCGGGTGGCCAGGTCGACTGCATCTGACTGAGGCATATTGAATGCCGCGGTCAGGGCTATGACGGCTTCTTCCGGGGTTTCTGCGGTGAGGATGATCTGAGCTGCTTCAGCTGAGCGGTTGCGTCGGGTCCGCGCCCAATCGGCGGAGGCTCTGCGGACTGCTTGCAGACTGGCGGTCTGGCCTTCGATCGCACTGGGTTCTGAGTCCGCGGAGAATGGACTGGCAAAACCGGTTGTGGCTGGTTTCACTCTCATTAAGGGAAAACCTACACGTTTACTTAGAAGCTCCAAACCTTCGTCTGTTACCTGGTAACCGGCATTGGAAAGGGATGAGATTAAGGCACCGGATACCTCCGCTTCTTCTGCTTCGACTGCTCCCCATATGGGATTTGGCGTTTCTCCAGGCTCGCCATTGATCCGCATGATCTGAGAAAACAGCTGCAGACGTATGGTGTGGCTGAGGGTTGAGGCATCAAAGCGTTTGATATCTTCCCGGACATCTCCCTGTAGATCGGCAACCCCAGAGCCCATACCGGTGGCATCGGCTGTTGCGGAAAGGGTCTGGCCTAAAATGAATTTCGATTTTTCCCGTTGGGCCACATTGAGGAATTTCTCATATACATCGCCAGATGAAGATTTTGAGGCCTCTGCGATTTCAACCTGAGTTTCATTGGAAACTACCAAACCAAAGAGTTTTTTGGCTTTGGAGAAGGCTCTTTCCATGATTCGGCGGGAATTATCATCATTCTGATCATATTTCCCTACCAGAAAGGGGCTGCCGAAACGGTCGAGGAACTGAATCCACCAGTCCCGGTCCATCGCGGTGAATAGGCACCAGAAAACTAAAGCTCTGAATGGTCCGCCAAATTGGTGAGGGGTGGAAAGTAGGTGTCCCTGGTGAATGATGTAGCGTTCGGGATCGATCTCGATGAGCTTACCCGTGGCATATCCGGCCTCGTTCAGCTCCCGGATGTGGGGGGTGCCCTGGTAAAATTCTATCAGGTTGTGGTCAACCGGTCGTAGCTCTGCCAGTTCGAAACGAATCCCGGGTTTTGAAGAACGTCGGAAAATCTTTTCAACGACGGCCACCGGATACAGACAGGAATCCATTAAGTGTGCCAGACCTATCATCCAGTTTTCTGTGTTACTGGTGGCATCTTCCATGAACTCAGCCGGGAATTGGCTGTCTGGATCTTCAGCCTCTATATTGTAGGTGTCTCCGATAACCGCCAGTTTCCGCTTAGACAGCTCTGCTTGGAGGTGAGAATCTGAAGCAATTAAATCCCGGTAGATGGTGAAGAGATCCGTACAGTCTCCCTGGATACTGGCATCGATCGCGGCGTGCACCCGATCGACATTTAGAGCATTGGCTATTTGATCAGGATAAACGAATTTTGTATTGGCGTCTTCGGTATCATCCAGACGTTTTTTCTTTGGTTTAAGGATTTCTCTCCATCTCATAATGCAAACCTCTCTGTTGTTTCGTCATCCCGGACATCCTCGGGACGCATGGGGTAATTGTTGTGAGCGTGTCCACTGCTGATGTGTTGGCCGGTATTGGTGGCTGAAATCTGAACCGGTCCGGATCTGGAGATCAGGCCGTGTAGCGCATTTTTAACCGCGTCGAATACATCACCGTGCCCACCGGCATTATCCAGCTCTGTGGTGAAGGATCCCCGGTCACGTTTCACCAGGCGGAAATCATTGGAAAGCCATTTGGATTCAGGGAGTAAAAGGTGTCCGTCATCCATGGTATTGACTAACAGATTGCCTAAATATACTTTCATGGGCATCTCTTCGCCTTGGTACCGGTGTTTTTCGGTGCTGGAAACCAGCTCTGTCATACATACTCCGCGTAAAAACTTACGAAGATCTGACGCAAAATAGCGCTCATTTGAGGCATCGACCACCAAGCGGCGGGGTTTGAGACCATGAGGTAAGTTTGTGACGGCCTGTTTTATGAGTGCTCTGGCAATATCCGGGTCATTTGTTTTCCAGCGACATGCCAGGCGGACGATGTAATCGAGTCCTACCTTTTGAACGCAGGCAAATCCGGTGGGATTTGAGGTCTGATTCTCCGTGGTCGCAGGGTCAACACCAAATGCGATCGGGCAGTTTGGTACCAGGAGCGCTTTCCAATCATCTGAGAATGCTTCTTTTACGGAGATCATAGGGAAAGTGCCTCCGTGATGTCGATGGCCATACCTTTGTCTTTCCCGGCCTCCATCGCGTAATTAAGGGCCATAAGCGAAACGGCGGAGGTGCCACCGCGGGTGTATTGGCAACGGTTGTTCCGGTCCCAAGCGGTTTTGTCGTGGGCGAGAGCGCGATCCTCTTCCGGGTTGATCGCTTCACCGGTGATGGGATGGTAAAGAGGAAAGCCGGCCAGGTAGCGATCATCTGCGGTTACGCGGTGGACCGGGATCCCCATTTCAGAGGTGTACCAGTTTCCTTTTGGATTGATGGAGAACTCGGTACCTGGAGGAGGCGCGGTCATTTCATATGAGAAGTGGGCATCGTCGGGCGGAGGCGTAGACGCGAGGATCGCGAACAGATCCGGATTCTCTGCCATGAAGGGCTGCACGGCTTCCCAGACGGCTTGGAAGTCGCGGATCCGGCCAAACTCATCGATGAACAGGTTTGCACCGTAACCGACCGCGGTGTCCGGATTGGCGGCCACTACGATGGACCGGGAATAGATGGTGTTGGTATGCCAGATCCTGCATTCGAGTTTCTGTTGTTCGAACACTTCGCAGACATCATCAATGCCCAGGCCATCGATCGAGGAGGTCAGCTTTCCTCCGGATTCCGATAGGGCCCGGCGATAGGCGTCGATCAGGATCTGCCAGACCAAGGCTTCCTTTTTGAGAAATTCCCCACCAATTTTTACGGATGCAGACAGATAGGTATTGAGGTTGCCGGCTTTCGCCAGGTTCTCATCCAGGCCCCGGGCTCCCATGGTGAAGGATTTTCCTGAGCGACGGGCCCAGGACCAGGCCTGGATGCGGTATTTCCGCTGCCAGAAAGGTTCCAGGGCCCAGGGCCGCATTTGAATGGCGGGTTCGTTTATCATCTTCGATGGTCACAGACAGGAATGTCTGTGTTACGCATAAGGGTTTTCTCCAAACATCATCTGACGCAGGGTTTCAATTTTCACGGTTCGCTCTTCCTTGCCGGCGGCCACAGCTTTGGCTTCTTCGTTGTCGTACCATTTGATAAAGAGATCTGCGGTTTCGCGCTGGAACTTGGCCTCTGCCAAATCCAGAGAACGGGTTCTCTGATCCAGCTGCAGCTGACGGAGATCCGCCTGTCTGAGAGACGTGAGAGCGCCAATGATATCAGGCAGGCTTTCATCATCGAAAGCTGAAGCTTCCAGCAGTTCCATAATCTTGCCGGTGGCGATGGCCTGGGCACCGGCAGACATGTTGGATCCCGCGGTATGGGCCAAACGAGAGGCATATTCCGCAACGGTTTTGATGGATTCCTCTTTCTCCCGTTTCCGCTCCCAGTCCCGGAACTGGTTTTGTCTCCAGTTGGAGAGGTTTTCATCATTCACATCTGCGCCGGAAAAACGAAGATCCAAAACTTCTTTCACATCCGGCAAAGCATTTAACCAGGGGAGAATACGGGTTGAGGTTTCCCCATTCAGGAGGCGCATATTCACTTCCTGGCGGATGGCGTGTGGCAGACTGGCGATTTTTCCGGGTGGCGGCATTTTTATTCCTCCCCTCTTTCGTGATAGAGAATACCCGGGGAAGTTACCTGCCAATGTTTGGAGGAGCCCAGGCCTCCGTGCTGGACAGAGACATAATCCAGGCCCAGCAGGAATACCAGGGCTTCATCCACCTGCTTCTCTTCCAGTTTGATATCCAGCATCCCCCGCATATTGATCATGCGGGTGATTTGAGAGAGCTCGAAAGCGCCGGTCGGACGCAAAGCCAAATATTCGAGTACGGTTTTTCTGATTTCTTCGTTCATTATTAGATCTCAGTACGATTTCCTCCGTCCCCAATGTCCCAAGTGATGGTAGATCCATCCTTAAGTGTGAGCACGGTTTTTACATTTTCCCCATAAGCAGATCCCGGCTTTGAGAAACGGTAATGAGGGCGGTTCCCGTTATGGGTTTCGGTGTGCAGATTCGATTGCGTTTCTACCTGACCTGAAGCGGTATACACCGCGGCGCTTTTCGTATTTCCAAAATATTTATTTGGGTACAGGATCACGAGCTTGCCAGTGCTCTCACTGACCGGCTTCCAAAGAAAGACATCGGACCCACCGGGATTTTCTCCAGGGTAAGGCGTAGGCTCAGGCGTAGGAGTTGGAGGAGGCGGTGCATCTCTGATTGCGATTTTAATATCAATCTTCGAGATCTCCTGGTCGATCAGTTCCAGGTAATACGGATTTTCGGTTACGGATTTAGCCCGGGTCCAAATTGAACGCTGCTCTTCCAGGGAATAGGAATCGTATTTTGCGACTTCCGGAAGGAGCACTGCCAACTCAACCGGATTGAACTCGATCAACTCCTGAAGGATTTCCAACTGAGGATCCAAAGTTCCAGGATCCTGATTGGTTTGGCAGGCAGAAATCGCGAAGGCTAAAAGGGAAAGCCCCGCGGCAACAAAAAGAGAAAAGTTTCGTTTAATCATTTGATTCATGCTCCTCATGGTTGTGATTGATCGTGCAGTTTAAAATTTCCGGATCTGCATTCCCCCAGTTGAGAGGATTCAGATTTTGCTTTAACCATTGCCAGGTACGCGAAGGCCAACGTCCGTTTATGACATACCCCATATCCAGTTTCTTACCGTCAGGCCTGATAATGTACTGAGGATGACCGGGACTTTCATCCGGCCCGAAGGTGTAGCCATGATTGCCGGTGGGATATCGAAGCTCCCCTTGTACCAAAGTGTGGCCTCCATCTTCGTGGGACAATACCCACTCGACCCAGTTGAAATTATCATCAGCCAGCTGAACGGTATAGCCCTTGGTCTGACCAGGCCGAATATTATTGGTTCCATGGACCGGGCCGTACTGCGTATTTTTAACCGGCCCGCCGGATCCGGATTTGTAATCCATGCCCAGAAACACAATGGAAGGACTGTACTTATCAGCCAAAGCGGGATCCAAGCCGGCACGTGCGAAAGAGTCGCGGCGGACACGCTGCGCATCCCCCAAGGCTTTCCATTTGATGTCATCCGGGATCGTCCGTCCGTCGACCGTCCGAACCGAACCGGGGCCGCCCCCGTCATTGGACCGGCAACCGGTAAATATTGTCATCAAGCACATGAGAATCATGAATGATTGAAGTTTCATCTGAGAGAGCAATTGTAGGATGTTATTTATCATTTTGGGTATGGGGTTGGGTGATGTTACGAAAGACTTCCCGGATGCGGCGCGACATGATCGAGACCCATTTATTGATCAGGAATATTTTCAAAGAGTGTTTGATGTTCATGGTTAGAAGGGTGCCAAAGTTTCCTGATGAATAACTTCTGCCCAGGCTTTAAGCCCATCAGGGGTGAAAGCGTGCCCATGGGCCGCAAGCCCCTGGGGAGATGGCTTTGTATTACGGCAAGTGGTTACCCGGGGACTGATACCTGTATAGCCGATGCGGCCCAAGTCTCCGTAGCCCAAGACAGATAACAGGATCCGGCCCCACTTAAGGATTTTATCCCGCGGGTTTGCGATCACGGTGATGTGTTTGTAATACTCGACCGGGAAATCAGAATCCGCGGGGATGGCCGGGTTAAATAAAAAGACATGCTCAAACTTCTGGCCCAACATCATGGCCTCCAGCACGATCCTGGCCCCGAAGGAATGAGCAACCACAGAAACATAAGATTCCCCATCCAGCCTTTTGATCAGCTGCTTGGCAAAATACCGGGCGGTAATGCCGGAGAGGACCGCCGGAAACCAGCCATGATCAATTTCAAGCGTGCGGTGCCCTTTGTGCTCAAGCTCCTTCAGCAATAGATCTGTAGATTTCACCCCCAGAGAAAGGATGCCATGAACGCCAACGATTAATGGTGAGTCAACATCGATCATGACTTCTCCAGGGCTTTGTCTATCTTCCCTTCCAGGCGGCCTAAAGCGCGTTGAATGTCGGAACGCTCTTTCGAGTTGCTGCGATCCATCCCGTTTAGACGCTGCCAGATCTTGGTATCCTCCTCTCGCAGATCTTTCAGGTGTCCCAGAAGCTCTAACCGTGGCATGTACCCCTGCATCTCTTTGTCTACAGAAGGTTTCCGTATCCAGGTGCTGATGATGTCTGAAATATTTTTCACCACCGAGATCAGCGCGATGATTACGAGAATGGGAATGATGATGGCAGGGTCATTTGGCATGATGACCCAAAGGTACAAAAAAACACCCGCCGGAGCATTTCGCTCTGGCGGGTTTAGGGGGAGGCCTAAAATTTCAAGTTATTCGGTGCGCGATTTGTATGCGTGCCATGCCTCATCACTGATTTGGCGGAGCCCCGTGGTTCGATTGAACATCTCGCTTTTTAAAATGTACTCAGGACAGTGAAGAAATTTCGCCAAATCGTAGAACGTCAACCCTTTGTTTCTCAAGGAGATCAATGGGTCACGCAGGGTTCTGGGAATCATCAACTCTATGGCCGCAAAATAACAGAACACCTCTATATCGAAAGGCTGGGCAATGTCTTGGATCAAGGAGTGTCTATTGTCCATTTGCGCATGGGCATCATGAACCACATCGTCTGCCCCATTTCTGTCTGGCTCCGGACACAGTACATGGAATAGTTCTTTTGCGGCGGAAAACCGGAACCAACAGTGATTACACAGCCGCGATATTCCAATTATATGTTTATCCTCTTGTTGGGTATGGAACCCTGTAACCGAGGGGAGTGAGGGCGTATCTTTAGGAGGTCTACGCACCTCGATAATAGAATCTGTAGTCCTCGCAACTGTATCGCGAAAATTGGAGATGTTGACTACATGTCCTCTGCCAGGCTGAAAATTCCAGATTGGTAATGGGTTAGAGCCATCAGAAGCATTTACGATCTGATCTACGATCGCGACAACGCCAATATAATTTGTAGGAATATTGTTATATTGCTGCGACATCGAGGTCATCCACCAACTCCCCACCTTGGACAACGGTTCCCTTGACCAGCTCAAGAGTGCCAGCAATGCACTCTTCGACGCTACTCTGAATATTTGGTGCAATCAAGACACGAAAATTCGTGAGGTTCTGTTCCTCTTGAATTTTCCGCAGTTCCTTCCGGTTCTGCTCTGAAATGGGTTCTGCATTGATTTCCATAGTTTCCTTTTTAGTATCAGGGAGCAAGCTTATATAAACGAGTTGCATCCGTGCAAGACTATTATTATGTGATTTTGGCTATGGGTGTCCAAGGCTGTCAATATTATTTTTATAGCATTTCGTGTTTTTGATCTGAATTTGGAAAGACTGAAATACTGAACGTTTAGGGTTTTCAGTATTCCTGATTCAACCGCGGGAGCAGGCAACCCACTTCATCCAAGATGTCTCGTTGCCGTTTTTCGGCCCGTTGCTTCATCTCTATTTGTAGGTTTTCATTGCCATCACTCAGGATGCTCAGGAATTTCCGCATGGATTCGAGTGAAAGACGGGTTACCTCGTGAAAGGATATGCCGGACCTTCGGAACCAATAGTAGTGGTCCTTCTTGATGGTCTCTCCAAAGGCATCGGTGTGGTCATGCTTGGCACGCCAGCATTCCCAGCGGTTGCCGGGATCCATCAATGCGTTGAGACCTTCGACCTTTACCCGGTCTTCGGTTGTGGGAAGTTTTGCCATTTGTATTCACTTATTATCATTCACTTTACCCTTCCCACCCCAGTTTTTTTGCACGAGCTTTAATTTCAGAAAGACTGACGATCCCGTTGGAATATGAAGTCTGTGTTTCTGACCTTTGAAAATCATCATCCGTTACCCCTTCAGTCTCGCAGTGATAAAGGGCGTCCAAAAGAGCATTCAGTTCCATTTTATTGCTGCCTTTAAACTTTGCCTTCGCTGCCTTTTCCAAATGCCTCTCAACGGGAATCGTAACTTTGATGGATTGGAGGTCACCGATCAGGGATATTGCATTGTGTTCCGAGAGTTTTTGATCGGGATCAAGTGCATGTATTTGATGAAGCAGATCTATTGCTTTATCAGCATTGTTAATTCTGGCAGGCAGGATTTTACCATTGTTCACCATGTCCAGATGTTTGTCGACTTTTACACTGAGTGACTGCAATTCCTGTATTTTCTCTCGTTTCGCGGCCGCTCCTTCTTTGGCCCAGTAGTATAGAAAAAGAACTACAACACATGCAATGCCTGTGACGATCGCAACTTTGGGGTAAGTGAAAATCAGCCCCAAGGTAAGCAGAAATAGAAAAGCAGAGATGCACCCCCCTTCATCCTTTTTCCGCCTGCCACCCCCAATCCTCGTTCCAACTCTAAATCCCCCTCCAATGTTTTTTGATAAATATAAACCCATGATCGATCTACTTTAATTTTTGGGTTTAGGCTTACAGACTTTGCAAGGGACATACCCAGCGTTTTTTGCCTGTTGGTAGGAGCTGAATTTCACAGTGCAGTCTTTGCAATTTGCATATCTGCAGTTTTCAGTGTGGATTTTTTTTGAAGATCGGTTTCCTACAAAGCCGGCTTGGGCGCTGGCGGCCAGCAGAAGCATGGCACTGAAGAGTAATATTTGTTTTATCATGATTGATGGAGTTCCAAAGGGCTAAAAAGTGAAAAGATCACCAAACAGGGCCGATATACCCATGAAGCACAATCCCACAAAAATGCTTGCCAGGATAAGGGCCGGGACTGCTTTGACGATGAGCCAGAATAACTGCGTGAAGGAGATGTCCACATCT
Organism: uncultured Verrucomicrobiota bacterium; assembly: GCA_937127435.1. Taxonomy (GTDB): domain Bacteria; phylum Verrucomicrobiota; class Kiritimatiellia; order SS1-B-03-39; family UBA6053; genus UBA6053. The sequence continues at coordinate 52,722 of CAKZLZ010000236.1, forward strand.
TTGATGTAGATGGTTCGGGCGCGTTCTGTTTTCAGGTATGTCCGCAAGTCCAGGAGATCCAAGCGGAGTTCCCGAAGTTCCTCCTCTACGCTAAGGGGGCTGCTAGGTTTACCGGCATCATTATTGGACCCGAGGTTAAATTCTTGGCCGCAGGCATGACACTTGGCTTGTTTGCCAAGGTCGTGTTCATCTACTTCGTAATCAATGCCGCAATGTTGGCAATGGATGATTTTGCTCATGGTGACCTTCCTTTACCGTTTATTCCAGCGTTCTCATATAAACAGCCTGGATCGCACCATCTTCCAAAGGCTGCACTTCAGGGTAGTCCGGGTTGATTGAGCTTAAAACCCCCTGCCGATTCCCTTCTTCGTCCCGTTTGGTTGTGAATTGTTTAAGGGCTGCGCCGGTACCGTCTGCATACACTACAATGGATCCTTTCTTGGGAAAGCCTTTGCCGCGGAAGTCCTGAACTTCTATGTAGCTGCCGTCTGAGATTTCGGGTTCCATGCTGGCACCGCAGACACGAAGTAAATAATTTCCCGGATCCAGGGGGCGATCCAACATGACAATGGTTTGGGTCTCGTCTTGGCTGGGAGTACCGGCGGCCACGCTTCCCAGGCATCTGGCCGGGAAACGCAGCACATTTTTCGAGCTACTTTCTTTGACGACCTTGCCTTCGGCACTGTTGGTTTGCGGGTAGATGGATTGTACTTTGGCGAACTGCAGTATGTCCTGTTGCCCTTTTTGAAGTTCAGAAAGCATATTTGAAATATGGGAGTACTGCTCCTCCAGTTCCGCTACCCGCTGTTCCAGGTATTTTTCTTTTGGGCTACTCTTTAAAGGCAAGGTTTCTTGCTTTTTTAAGGACTCTGTTTGATTCGCTGGTGAATTTGAGGACTCAGTTCTGCATATTTCTTCAACAGTAGAGTGCAGAATTTCTGCAATTTTCTCTAAATTTTCGTGACTCATTCCCCGGGCCCCTGTCTCAAAATTGCCTATCGCAGATACAGAGACTCCCGCCTCATCAGATAGCCTTTGAAGCGTGTATCCATTGGTCTTTCGGACCTTTCTCAAGGATTTTTTTTCGGACATTTCTATGCCTGGATATATATTTCTGCAATTTCTTCTTTTTCTGCTTGCATGAGTGCAGAGTTCTGCATTATTCTGCAGATATGATGCAACAACAACCAGCAAAACGCCAGAAGAAAAGAATTAAGACTTGTGTGAAGTATCCGGGAATTGGGCGGCATGCAGAAAAGTTAGGCCTCAATCGGGCATCCCTCTATCGCTATCTGGAAGGGATCTGGGAGTTCCCTGAATCTACCCGGGAGCGTTATGAGCAGGTCATTGCAGATGAAGCTGCAGAGGCGGCGGATACCCCAGCTTTGATTTCAACAAACAACACACGCACTGAGCGTGAAAACAAACAACCACGTGTATCGCGTGACAAACAGCTGGAGAACTGAATCGAATGAATATTGTACAAAGAAAGACCTTGGAACTTACCCCGCACCCTCTGCTGGCGCGGATTCCGGAGCTGCCTTACGACTGTCCGGAGCGCCGGGCCCTGGTGGAAAGTATCCGTTCCGAGGGTCTGCTGCAGCCTTTGTTGGTGAAAGGCCGTGAGATTGTGGACGGCCGGCACCGGCATGATGCCTGCCAGACTTTAGGACTGGAGACCATTCCCTGTATCGAAGTTGAAGGGGATATTGCGGATATCATTGTCGATTCGCTCACTCAGCGTCGGCATTACACAAAATCGGCCATTGCGTTGGCGGCCATGCCTTTGATGCAGGCTTACATTGAAGCCGGCCGGAATCGTCGGATTGCCAACCTTCAAAAGGGTGAATCCTCTGAGAGTGCACTGAGTGCACTCTCAGGAGATACCTACAATCAGTTTGCTGATCGGCTCGGGGTTTCACGCCGTTTGATCGGCTACGCTCAAGACATTTTCAAGAAACTCGAAACCCTGGGCAACCATATGTTGGATTCGGCCGAATCGGTTGAAGAGTGGGTGGAACGTTCAGTCTATCAGGAAGGCATGGGCCTGGGGACGGTTCTCCAGGGCATGGCGGCGATCGAAGCCAATAAAAGCGGGCAGGCTCAGAAGGGATTGAAGAATCGCGAGCAGTACGAACAGCTGATTTTTAAACACTTTGAAACCAGCAACAAGCACTTCAAACACTGGGAAGATTTGTCGTTTGAGCGCAAACGTGAATTGCTGGTGAAGGTTCCGCAGTTGGTGGAGGAATGGCCCACTGAATTTATCCGGAAGGTTTCCGAGACAATCAACGGCGAAATGCGTCGCCGGCGGGATCGGGCACAAGAACGTTTACAGGAACAGGGTAACTGATCATGAGTAAGTTCGAAGATAAACTTAGTTTGGTGATGTCCGCAGAAAAAGCTTTTGCCGGGGGAGCCTCTTTGGCTGCCGTGGCTGAAGCTCTCGGGGTTCCCGCGTCCAGTTTGTCTCGATACATGAAAGCTTATCGCGAGCAGGGCCCCAGCGGATTGCGGAGTAAACGCAATAACTGTGGCCGAAAAGCCATTGCGCGGAGCCTGAGCGGTGAAGCGGCGGAGGCTTTGCAGGCTCTCTGCAAGCGGGTGGATTGCAAGGCGGATGCGCTGAAGTTCTTTTCCCAAGATAAACGGTGTCCCGCGGACGTGCGGGAAGTGATTCAGCGTTGTCTTGCCACCCGCAAACCTTTTCCTCCTTCTTTGTTGAGGGCGGCCCGGGTGACCTTTGAAGACGTTGAAAACCGCAAAGGCAAAAAACACGGACAGTATGTGATGCCGGTACGTTTCCGGGATGCCTTTGAACTGATGCCGGATGGCACCGAACGCCGGATCGAGGCGGGTGACTGGTGGGAATTGGATGATATGTCCTCAAATCAGCCTTTCTGGTTTGAGTGTGCGCCGGGCACCGTGTCCCGGAATAATTCCGGAGACCGATTGCTGGAAAAATTCGGCTGTGCTATTGGCCGCCAGGGGCTTTATGCCAAGGATGTGCGGGGGAAATGGCTGGGGGTAGAGCTGATCGGGCGGCCCCGGGATGCTTACACGGCTGAAGACATTCTCCGTTTCCTGCGTCGGCTGATGTTGGAGTATGGCAAACCGCGGCGGGGGCTGCGGATCGAACGCGGCGTATGGCGTTCCCGGGCGGTTGCCGGGCATATCGTGATGAATGATCGTGAAGAAGAGAAGATCATCTTAGGCCTCAAGGAAATGGGGATCGAGTTGGTTTACTGTTGGAGCTCCCGTCAGAAGGGCGGAATCGAAGGCGGATTCCATCATCTGCAAACGGATGCCTCCCTGATGATTGATTCTCCGGAACTTGGCCGCAGCCGCGGGGAAGATGAAGCCGGAACCAAAGCTCTTTTACGGGCGAAAGCCGGAACGAAGCATCCTAAAGAACTGGGTTTCCTGCATATCAACGAATTGGCTGAAGAGTGGAAGCGGGTGCTGGTTGCCCGCAATATGGATATGCACACCGGCCGGATTGCCTACGGGGTTCCGGATGTGGAGTGGATGAAATCTGTCACTGCGGATCCGCTGCCTTTACTGGAACGTGATGAAGTGCGTGCCTTTCTGCCATGGAAGGAAGAGCGGGTACTGCAGTTGGGATTTATCAAACTCACGATCGATGGAGACGAATGGCTGTTCGATACGACAGAGCTCCCCCGCGGATTTGGTCAGGGGGACCGGGTGATTGTGGCTCTCGATCCCACCGATCCGGCACTGGGCGCGGCAATTTACAATGCCAACAGCTCAAAGAACTCTCCCATGGGGTACAATGCCGGCGCGTTTTTGGGATGGGCAGAGCTGCAGGATTTAACTCCACAGTTTGGGGCTCAATATATGGACAGGCGTCCCCGTAGAAACGTGAAATTCAAAAGCTTTATGGCCGCTTATGCTTCTACCGGCATCATGGGAATGGATAGCCGGGGTGCCCAGGAAGTGCGGGACGGAAAAGGCAATGTGGGGAAAACGGAGACCGGCCCTTCGACAAGCTCAGGGTCTTCGAGAGGTCAGAGATCGGAGGTCGGAGGTCAAGATTCTTTCCGAGGTACGGAAGAGGAGATTCCCGCCTATTCCGGTGTTCGGAAGCCGGCAGCAAAACGCGGTGGATTCGCGGATCCGCTGATGGCCATGATTTTGGGTGAGGATGACTGATCCAATTACGAAAAAAGCCCCCGGCTGCAACCGTGGGGCGAGTGAATGAATAAACAAATCACGCCTCTGGCGTGACAAGCAACAAACAAGAGAAGGAAATAAACCAAATGGATGATCAAAAAGCAAGAGTAGAAAGGCTGGTTCAAAGGTTAGAGCTTTATCAGAGCTCTAATCAGCTGAGCGATGTCAAGTTTGTGAGTCGCTTCCAGAAGTTTCTGGGCAGCACGAAAACTTGGCGTCAACGCCTCTGTGCCCGGAACTGGGCGGAGCTTATGGGGGCTGAGGGAGATGGCCTTGGCAAGTGGGAGCAACGTCTGGGCGCACTGGTTGCTGAGCTAGACGGATCCGCGGATATGACCCAGTATCTGGACAAGCTTCCGATCTCTCAATATGCCGCGGTAATGTATGAACGGCTACAGGGGCAGGGTTCTGACCGGCGCTGTGTGATGCTGGTAGGCAACTACGGGGTGGGCAAGACCTGGGCAATGCGTTCGTTACGTCGGAATAATCTTGGCGAAACGGTTTTGATCGAAGCGGACATTTCCTGGCGCCGGTCCTGGTCTCCGATCGCCCGGGCACTTGCTGAAAAATTGGGGGCTGCAGAGGGAAGCTCTTCGGCTGCCACCTTCCAGAATGTGATCGATTATCTGAAATTGAATCCACAGACCCTTCTGGTGGACGAAGGTCATGAGGGCGGCGTGTTTGTGCTGAAGATGCTTAAAACGCTTATCAATGAAACCCGTTGCAAAGTGATGATTGCGACCTATCCGACAGGTTGGAACAAGCTCACCAAGAGCTCTCAGGATGCGTACCAGGAGGCACGGCAGTTGCTGGGCCGGACAATCAAGCCGATCGAAACCCGTTGGGCCAAAGGGGTCACGGCGGATGATGTGGAGTCATACATCAAAGGTTTTGCTCCCTCGGTGGGAAGTGACAGCAAGGCGCGGGCGAGGCGGGCCAGGATCTCGAGTTCGTCGGCGATCGTCTCCCGGCTGCGACGGCCCATGCTCGAGAGGACCTGGACCCTCAGCAGCTCCACACGCACCTCGACGGACGAATCCTCGGGGAGCTTTCCGGCTTCGGCCAGGCCCCGGTCCGCGATCCGCCAGGCGTCGTCGAAGGCGGCGAGGCGCAGGGCCCGGTCGCCGGCGACGACGGAGGCTCCGGCCGCCAGGTCCGGCTCGCCGCCGCGGCGGGCGTGGAGGGCGAGCTCCTCGGCCAGGGTGCCGTCGGGGTCGTGTTCGGTCGCCATCGCGCGGGCGACGCGGCGGTGCATCAG
>CAKZLZ010000237.1 GCA_937127435.1 uncultured Verrucomicrobiota bacterium
GGGGCCGAGGGTGCGCCAGCCGTGGCCGGTGCCGTCGATGAAGGCGTGTGGGCCTGCGGGGCCGGCACCCTTTATCGGAATTATTTTGCAGCGGTGGACGGACAAAGCGGGCAAACGGCCAACCGGCAGATCAATTGCCTGAAAGAGCTGGCAGATGCGTTGGGTGAAAAAATTCCCATGCAAAACGGATATGCCTTTGCGGATGAAGATTCCCTTTTCCGCATTTCGGAAAAGCTCCACAACAGCTCTTCCGAAACCCGGAACCATTTACGCGGCTGCCTGAGAGTCGGTTTACAGGCCGACACCGAAGTTACCCTTCCCCATTGCGGGCACCGGGTACATCAGGTCTACGGATCCGCCTTGCCTGTTGGTTATTCAGATCATGATGCAGATCTTTGGGAACCCTTTGCCCGTCTGGTTCTGGAAGCTTCATATGAGGCCTGTTTAAAAATTGCATTAATACAAGACTGCAAAAAACTGTTTCTTACGCTATTGGGCGGGGGTGTGTTTGGAAACCGTATTCATTGGATTACGGATGCCATCCACCGCGCAGTCAATTTACACCGCAACCAAGAGCTTCAAGTTTCTATTGTCAGTTATGGATCGTCTAAACCGGAAATCAACGCCCTCGTCACCCAAGTAAATGAATAATCACCGCCCCCTCAGCAAAGACGGTTCTGTACATGTGACCGACGAAAAATTTAATACCGCCTCTCATTTATTCGCGCTGGTATTTTCGATTATCGGTTCCGGGGTTCTCCTCATCGAATCGTCAAAAACCGGAAATCCCTGGCTCATCGTGGGGGTCTCCCTCTACGCCCTGGGTCTCTGCAGTTTGTTTTTATGCTCGACCCTGCACCACGGTGTCAACGGATCTCCACAAGTGGAACGGCTCATGCAAACTCTGGACTACCTGGCCATCTATTTACTCATCGCGGGCACTTTCTCCCCGATCTGCCTGGGAATTGGCCGCACCACCCTGGGCTGGTCTGTATTCGGAACCATCTGGGTTTGTGCAATTATCGGCATGGTATTAAAATCCAGCATCCGGAATTTCCCCAAATGGCTGGGGCTTTGCATTTATGTGATTTTGGGATGGGTGGGTGTCCTGCTAACCGACTTCATCTACACGGAGCTGGGATTACAAACCACCCTTTTGCTCGCAGTTGGCGGATTGGCCTACACCCTTGGCGGCGTCATTTTTATACGCGAACGCCCCAACCCCGCCCCCGGTGTCTTCGGCTTTCACGAAATCTGGCACCTCTTTGTGATCGCGGGAGCCGCCTGTCACTACGCAGTGATCTGGCGAATGGTGGCGTACCTGAAATAGGCTGGGAGTTGGCGCGGATTAAGCAAAAGAGGGGCCGTTTCCCTTAGCCTAAAAGGGCTTCAACCGTCTCCGCACTCTTTTTCCCAATTCCGTTTATATGGTTTTTTATAGACAGATATTACGGAAAGCAGAACCGATAAAAAGAGCATCAACGCTATAGAAACGAAATAAGGGTTTCTCAAAAGACCGGGATGATAATATTTATAGGTCCTGCCGTCATCCTCACGATTACCAATATCATCCTTGTCCATCCCCGCTGAACGGGATTCACCATCCCTACCCTTGGAATACAGATGATATACAAAAGGGTCTTTCGGATCAAAGCTGTACACAAATCGGTTTCCCCACGCATCATAAAACCCGTCTTTCCAGAGGTGAGACGTGGTGTCAGGTTCTATTTTACGGATAAAATCAACAAGCTCATTTTCCCAATTCGCCTGAGTCGGATAGTTGCCGTATTCTTCCTGAAACAACGCCAGGTAAATTCGAAGATCATCCATCGCGACACGGGTTATCCCGTATGCCGAACTGTGACCCAGCAGATGCAAAGGAAAAGAGAAGGAGCAAAACAATAAGAAAAAAACAGAACACCTTGCGATTCGCACCTCTGGCAGAACCCAAGGTTTCACTTTAGGAGCCCTCGATCCGCAAATTCAACCCGCCAAAACAACCCGCATCACGCCACTGGGGCACCTTCACTTGCAAGGCTGCACGGGTGGCCGCGGACCAGTGATGTCCCAGCACGATCCCGTCCCGGTGAAAACTTTCATCCAAACGCCCGATAATCTGTTCGGGGGTTGAACTGAGATCCGGATCTTTGGTGTACATCGCATACCCCACGGAAGTCATATTGCGGGAAGCCACCAAGTCCATCAACGCTTCATCCGCATCTAAATAAGGGAAACGGAACCAGGGAGAGGCGGCACCGGTGAGTTTCAAAATTTCCTCGGTGCAGCGGTCCAATTCTTCCGCCTGCTCCGCCGCACTCAGCTTCGTCATATGCGGATGACTGTAACTGTGGTTGCAAAGTACATGCCCGTGATCGATCAGTTTCTTTCCCAAATCCGGATGATCATGCAGCGCCTTCCCGGTCACAAAACAATAGGTTTTCAGCTCGATCGCATCACATGCGGCCAAAAAGTTGTCACAGTGTTCCGGAATCGGACCGTCATCAATGGTGACCACAATCCCTTTACCGGGGGCATTCAATTTCAGATGGGGCAGAGAGGTTTTTTTTGACATACGGTATTAAAATGGCAATCCACCTTGGATTGCAAGTCCACGATTCATGTAACTTAGGCATTCCCCTGGCCGTGGCTCTCGCCACGCGCGGGCAGGCTGCCTGAGATCAGGAGCGGCTACGCCGCGACTGCAATACGCTTATATGCACTCATGGCGTAGCCGATCGTGGTCACAGACAGGAATATCTGTGTCACCCTACGTTACGTAGTCAAAAAGTAGTTAAAGGTCTCGGCCTCTTCGGAATCAATGATTTCGTGAATCTCTTCCGAGGTGTCCGCTTCGTACAATTTACTGCGGATACTTTCGTCACGTAACATGCGGGTGATGGCGGCGATTACTTCCAAGTGCCGGCGTTTCTGGCTTTCAGGGGTGGCAATCAGAATCACCAGTCTTGCGGGTTCCCCGTCGGGGGCCCCGAAGTCCACCGGAGGATCCATCAACCCGAGCACGCCCACAATCTTATCCCCTTCTCCCACGATCGCATGCGGAACCGCAATCCCGTGGCCAATCCCCGTTGGCATACTTTCTTCTCGTTTCAAAATGGCTTTCATCACTTCATCCCGGCTGCTTTTCATGGGATGGGTATGACACAAAAAGGAAACCAACTGCTCCAGGGCATCCTGTTTGCTTTTCACTTTCACCCGGGGCAGGATAAATTCCTCCTGCAAAAACTCGATCAGGCGGGTACGGTCTTTTTCTTTTTCCCCCACCTTTTTCAACAGCATGCCAATCACCGGGGCCGATGACAGTTCAGCCAACACCACCGCGGTCAACACTGCGGCCGTAAACTGTCCGCGGATCGGCGCAAACACTTCATACTGTTCCAACAGAATCACCAGTGAAACCGCAATCGCGCCCTGCCCCATCAACATCCAGCCAATATTTTTGGACACTTTGGGGGTGGTGCCACTCAGTCGTCCGCCCAGCCACCCGCCGGCCACTTTCCCGAACAAACGGACCACGAAGAACAGGCCCGCGGCCACGCCAACGGTTTTCAGGTACCCCAACTGTAAATGGGATCCCGCCAACACATAAAACATGGTGAACACCGCATGTTCCAACACATTAAAGAGACTGAGCAAATCCTCTTTAAAGGAAGAACGGTTCGCCAGCACCAGCCCCAACATGATATTTGCCAAAATCGGAGAGGGCGCGATGAGTTGGTGGAAGGAATGCATGGTAATCCACTCACAAAGTCCGTTACAGAAAAAGATGGTCACCAAAAAGGCGGTGAACAATTCCGCCTGCACCAATACGGGATCAATCTTTCTCTCACCTTTGCGGCCCAAATGATAGCGGCAATAACGTACCAATCCAAAGCCTGAAATGGCCCCGATCATCAAGGCAATGCCGATCCCGGCTCCGGCGTTGCCAAACACCGAAAGATCCATATTATGTTCGGTCAACAGGTTCAAATCAAATGCCCGGATGACCTCAAACAATACCAGCGTCATCAAGTTGGTCACCGCCAACACTGCAATCGTGGTTTTGACCAACAACCCTTTGGCTTTCTGTTCGCGCACCAGATGAATGGTACTCACCGGGGAGGTCGAAGTTGCAATCGAGGCCATCAGCAAGTGGGCGGGCAACTGCATTTCCAAACTTAAGCCCAGAGGATTAAAGAAATGCATGGCAAAAAACACCACAAAAAAGGTCACCAGGGTCTGGGTAATCGAAATCAGCAATATTCGTTTTTTTGCATTTCGGAGTCGCTTGAATTCCAAGTGCCCGCCAATGGTCACCGCCACCAGGCTGAGCGCAAACATGGTAAAAGGCTCAAAAGTTTCCGAACTGTTATGCAACACATGCGCAGCATAGGTTTGCCCAAGCAGTACCCCGGCCATGATCTGACCAAACAAGGCAGGTAAATGCAATTTCACCGCAATCCATCCACCGATGGAACCAACGAGAATCAAAAGCGCAATTAATAAAGGTCCGGGAATATCCATAAATTCATATTAAGGATGGATGAATAAATCTCAATGCGGGAAAAGGGTAGAGTTTGTTTTTTTACGCTGTCCCACCGGAAATGTATCGCGCATAAACATGCCCGGCAATCCTGCATAGGAAAATATATAGAGGCTTAAAATGGGTTTTGATACCGGAGGGCCGGCGTCCCGCCGTCCGGCATGCTGGAAAAAGTCGGTCCTGCCCTTTTTGAAAACTCAGGCCAATGGATCTTCTTCAGGAGAATCTCCATACGCCCCTTCTGGCTCAGCAGCCTTTTTCAGGTCGCCCTCGGTTTTGTATATCGCCGGGGCCTCCCCCAGGCAAATATCCGCCCGTTGGGCCTCCTTATCCAAATATTCATGCCGGGGATCTAAAGGATGGCGCAAGGGCGGCCCGCAAAGGGCACACAAATTTCCGCTCAGCTCTGATCCCGCCTCCAAACACAGCCACCAGAGATTCACCTGAAAGAGCATTTTTTCGGGGACATCATCCACCCACCAACTCTGCGACACTTTTGCCTGAGGAAGCTCCCGGGCATTCCATCCCTGTAACACCCTGACGGGCGGATCCTCCCGAACCGCCATTTCTCCCGGGGTGGCAGGGGTCGCCAGTTCAGAAAAAGGGAACACCCGCCAACAGCCATAGCCGGCTCTCATCAGGAGTCCATACATGGGCGGGAAATCCATTTCCACTGCGGGCCACAAGCGGATTTGACCTTCAGCCGGCGCGGGTTCCAGTGAGAAATCGGGCGCCTCCCCCTCGCCGTTTTCCCCGGCAATTTGGATTTCCATCTGTTTTTGAAGGGCGTAATCCTCCATCCATATTTTCAGTTTGCTTTGTTCAACATTTAAAGTCATCGTTTACCTCTACCTCCCCGAAAGCGGGCTTTGACGACTTTTCCGCAAAAGAATCAGAAATAATTTTCCGTCCCAGTTCATCCATAAGATCCAGTACCATGGAAGCGCCCTCCGCTGCCGAGATGCCGGGGAATTGCTCCCGCAGCTCTTCCGCCAATTCCTGCATCCAGTCGCGGTGACATTGATGCAAAGCCGTTTTTCCATAGCCCACCTTTTCCTTGACCCCGGGCGCCGAGAAAACGATCCCTTTCGCGCGGAGGGTTAATACCGCCTCCTTCAGGGGATCCAGTTGAGAAGGTGAATTTGAAACCCGGTATTCAATCCAGGCGGCCTGTTCCGCACTTCGCCCATCCGCAGAACTGTCGGGCAATAATTGCTCAAGGGATACGGGCGTTTTTCCACTTCCCACGATTTGTTGCAAAGAAACCGGCGCTGTTTGGGGGTAGGTATCCCGAATCCATTCCCGCACCACATTCCGGATCAGCAACATCACTCCACTCTGCACCGTATCCAGATCCTGCCGCCCGCGGGTCAGCAGCCAGTGTTTATACTTTTTACCGTCTCTCCGCTGATGCATCGCGCAGTAGCTTTCGAACAAGTGCGCACAATCGGCAAGGGGTGGCGCAGACAATTCGCCCCGGCCATGTAAATTCACTTTACGCAACATGGAGCGGAAACGCTGTGAAATCACCGTGGTAAGATGTGATCTTTCCGGCTCAGAAATCAGAGACAGGGCACAGGCTTCCCGCCAATGTTGCCATGCCTGCATTTCCTGTTCAGCTTCCATTTCGATCTCAGCCCCCTAACAGCCCCTCCGCCGCATGGGAAAAATGTTTCCGGCCCTGTGCGGTATAAGAACGGGCATCTTCAATCCGCTCCCGATAAAGCTCAAAATCCAATCCGGCGGTGGCGCCTAAGTGGGTTTTTAAGGCAATGGCCGCATCCGGATCTTCGTTTTCGAGATCCGACAGGGTCGCTTTCACCTGATGGTAGGCATCCCGGAACGGCATTCCTTTGGCAACCAGGGCCAGGGCGGCATCGGTGGCAAACACCCCGCCATCAAATGCACCGCGCAATTTGTCCGGAATCACTTCCAATCCCGCCACGCAACGCGCGAGAATTCGAACGGATGCGCGGGTGGTGGCCAAACCTTCCAGGAAAGGTTCTTTTGCATCCTGTAAATCCCGGTTGTACCCGCCGGGGGCCGCATGGAGAATGTGTCCCACCGCAGACCCGTAGCCCAGCACCAATCCCGCTTTGGAACGGATCAGTTCCAACACATCCGGATTGTTTTTGTTGGGCATGATGCTGCTGCCGGTTCCAAAAGCTTTGGGGATCTTGAAGTATCCGAATTCCGGCAAGGTGAAGATCATCAGATCCTGGGCAATCCGCGACAGGGTGATCATCAATTGCCCCATGGCCTGCAGGATTTGATACTCGAGTTTTCCGCGGGCTTGAATGGCGTGGGCCACATTATGCAAAGGACGGCTAAAACCCAACAGGTCGCTGGTCAATTGACGGTCAATCGGCAAAGGCACGCCGTATCCGGCCGCCGCCCCCAGCGGGCATTGATCATTGAGTTCGTACACGTGTTGTAAACTTTTCAAATCCTCCAGCACCGCTTCCCCGTAAGACGTCGCCCACAACCCCACACTGGAAGGCATGGCCGGCTGCATATGGGTGCGCCCCACCATGGGAACTTTTTGATGCGTTTCGCCAAAAGTGGTCAGCGATTCAGCTAAATCCGCAGCGTCCTCCATCAAATCCAATAATTTCCCTTTGGCAAACAACCGTAAATCCACAGCCACCTGATCATTCCGGCTCCGGCCGGTATGAATCTTTTTCCCCAAGTCCCCAAGATTTTCAGTAAGCGTACGCTCAACTGCCAGATGCACATCCTGATCTTCGTTGTGAATATGAAATTCCCCGGCCAGAGCCAGGCTCCGAATAATACCCAGTTCTCTACAAACCAAAGCCGCTTCTTCCGGAGTCAACACCGGAGGTTCCACCGGCATGCGGGAAAGCATGGTCACATGGGCTGCGGAACCGATGCAATCGGCCTCGGCCAACTGGAGGTCGAGGACCAAATCTTTTCCGGCAGTAAAAGCCAGAATTTCATCATCAATATTTCCGACGGTGGTTTGTTTGTCTTGGGAAGTTTCGTTCATGATTTCTGCATACACAGCCACCACCGGAATGCAATTTTTCTTTGCGGATTCAGGGGAAATACAGAAGGGTTTCAACAGGTTTGGAGTGCGGAATTTCAATTCCGCTTTTACAAAGCCTCAGCTTGCTGAGGCGGAGCCCCGACGCTGCAATCACGCCGAGGCGTGACTCCCCAAAAGCGGAATTAAAATTCCGCACTCCAGAACCGATTCCATCAACCCTCCGGTGCAGGCGCCGGCAACTGCAATGGAATCCGCAGTTCAATCCCCTCCTCCTCCAGAATCTTCAGCATCTCAAAAATCGCTTTTTCACAGAAGCCCAACATATTCGTGGTTTTGGCCGGGGCATACCAGAACATCACCTGGATCACACAGGAAACCTGTGAGAGATCATTCAGGAAAATACGTGGTGGTTGATCTTCAGGCATCCCCTCATGGTTCTGCATCCACTCCCTAATCCGCCCCAATGCTTTATGGGTTTTCTCCCAGGGGGTGTCCAAAGGAAGGTGCAACAAAATACTTTTGCGCAATGAAGGCCGCTTGCTGACATTTTCAATTTCCATGCGGGCCATTACTTCGTTGGGAACCGAGGCCACATTTCCGGTCAAAAGTTTTATTTTGGTGGACCGCAAACCAATTTCCAAAACAAACCCCTGGTAATTTTTAAAAATGATCCGGTCTCCCACCCCGAAAGGTTTATCCAGAATCAACATCACAGATCCCAAAATATTTTTTAACGAATCCTGCGCCGCCAAGGCCACTGCCAGACCGCTGATGCCGGCACCGGCCACCAAAGTGGTCAATGGAATGCCCAAACGTTTTCCTCCTTCCAGAAAAACCACTACCACCGAAATAACTGTCAGCATCCGTCCGACCAGATGGATAAACTGGGTGTCTAATTGATTTTCTTCAATCTTGGGATGATTGACCACCACCGCCAAAAGACGGTTCCCTACCGCCCAGATTAAACGCAGAGCCGTCAACAGCACCAACAAACCCAGGGTGAAATCTGTAACTCTTAATAAATCTCCCCCCAGCACCAGATCCGTTTTGATGATGTGCTTTATCCATAACGGAATCAACATGGCCGTGACCGGAAAAAAGAGCGTGAGAAAATAGCGGATAATGTGGTCTTCCCGGAACTTGGATGCGCGTCTCCTTCCGAGATGGTAAGAGATTATCATCAGTAAAAGACCAATCAAGTACACCAGAAACAACCCGGCCCATTGCCATACCGAATGGCCATGATATGGCAGCCGGAAAAAATCAGGCAGAAGGTTTACACACATTGCCACCCTGGGATTCACAGGTTCGGAACGATACCATCTCATCAGCCCCGGGGTTGTCGCCGGACCGTCTACCCGAACCGGGAGATGTTTTACCCGCTGATAAATATCCGGAATCCTTTCCACCACATCCGCGGAAAATAAATACTCCCCTTCCCTTGCCCCGGTCTTGACCCGGCGAATCTGTAAATGCGTACCGGGAAGGTTCCACGTATCGACGCCCGAAAGTTCATCCGGACCGGGTACTTCTTCCGGTAACGGTAAAGTTAAACGGTCCAGGACCTCTTTCAGGGCCACCCCGGCTTCCATGGAAGCTTGCGTGTAAATATACTCCGGTAAATTTTCTAAATCAAAATACCCTTGCAGGCGTTGAATCACAATCTGCCGGTCCCGGGGATCGGTGGCGGAACGGCCCTTTTGGGAAGCAAAACTGTAAGCGGAATTAAAATCATTAATAAATCCGAACAAGGTATCTCTGGGAGAACTGGTATTCGGAGCTTGTAATGGATTTTCTAAGATTTCTTCCGTCACCGCGGACAGCACGCTTGCCGCAAACAATCCCAACAGGATGAAGCTTCTAAAAGTTGTTTTCATAATCTTACCTTTGAGAAATTTTTTATTAAAAAGGATGACCGTACATCGCCACGACCCGGGAGCCTTCCTCACTCACTGCCACATCCAAACGCAAAACTGCGGTATGTAACATCCCCCGCAAACTCACGCCTGCATCCAAATGCAAGTCCTCATAAAAAAGCGCAGCGTCGTAACTGTCTGAAACCCGCCCCGCTTCAATAAAAGTGATCCATTGCCAATACTGAATCTGAGCAAAATTCAACCATTTCAATTTTTGCAAAGGTTGCCATTGAGGGATCACCCGATATTCGGCGGTGTAATACACTGCCGAGCGGTCGTGAAAACGGGAATCTTCAAATCCACGCATTTTATTCAATCCGCCCAAAGTGGCTCCCTCATATTGCGGAGGACGCCGGGTAATATTTCCTTCCGCATCCTCTTCCCAATTGAGTACATAAGCGGTGGCGAAATCGAAAGCCAGGACACGTTGCTTGGCCACATCATTGTCCCCAAGATCGAAGACCCATTCAAATTCCCCTCCGACTACTTCCCAGCCGGAAAGCGGACCGTCATCTCCGAAATCTTTTTGGTAAGTGACCTTATAAAATCCGCCATCCGAAGGATTCGCAGGGAAATCACGGTTATCCCATTGTAGCGCCACTTGAACATTGATCGTATCCACAGGTACATCCGCATCTTCCTGCTGAAGCGACTGTTCCCGCCAGGCCGGAGTCACTAAAACCGAAGTCCGACCCGACTTCATGGGATTAAACGCCTTACCGCCCGTTGATCCCCCCTTCAACATGCCGTATTCCACATGATAGCTGTTCACCACATTGTCCCCCGCCCCATCCCCGATGGGTAACAAATAACTGAATTCCAAATCCACACGTTGATCCCACTGGTCGGCCAGAGCGAAGTTGTCCGGACTGGAGTCATTGGCACCAGCCCGTTCCCCTTCATAACCCGGATTGTTTTGCCCCACATATAAAATCTGATCCACATAATATCCTGCCATCACAAAAGGACTCATGTACAACCGTTTAAAACCCGGAACCCGCATCTGCATCAACCCCACGGCGGCATTATAGGATCCTGTGGTCCCCACTGTAACCGCACCCAATAAGGTGGTTTCTTCTGCCGGCCAGGCACTGAATCCTCCACCCAAACCGATTCCCAAGCCGAAACTGTCACTGAAGAAAGCATAGGGAAGCCAGTTAAATTCAGTTTCTAATCCACCTTTTTCCTGTTCCGGTAAAAGCACCACGCTTTGAGGAAAAGTCCGGGAGGCCAGCAACATGAACAGGATCGATACTACACAACGGTTTATCATAAATTTCATTACTCACCTCCTCGTACTTACGGAATCATACTTATGGGAATACCCCAGGGATCTATCGTATGTCAAACCCCGTCGTCCCGCTATCCTTTATGGATACCGGAAGTCAAATCATCATTCCCTGCGCATCCAACCAGGACTGCAGAATAATTTGGGCCGCCAACTGGTCCCTTAATTCTTTTTTCCGTTTGGCTTTGGTATTGCTCAAGCGCATCCCCCGCTCCGCCTCGGCCGAACTCATCCGCTCATCCCACATCACAATTTCAAGACCCGGCACCTGCCCTTTCAATTTCTCCCCGAAATCGGTGGCCGCCTGCGCCAACTCCCCGAAATCCCCGTTCATGTGCAGCGGCAGTCCCACCACCACGGTTTCAATTTTTTTCTCTTCCAGAATTTCCCGAATCCGCCGGGTGGCGAGTTTTTGACTTTTCCCATCCACTGTTTCCAATGGCGTGGCCACCATCCGCATCACATCGGACAGCGCCAGGCCGATTCGGACCTCCCCGTAATCAATCCCCAAGACCCGGCCTGCGGCACTCATAACAAGTCGCCGCAATCTCCGCGTTCATGCAGACGTTTCACCAATTGCTTTATGCTTTGTGCCTGATCTTTGGCGCAAACCAGGGTGACCCCTTCCGATTGCACCACAATCAAATCACTCACCCCCACACAGGCCGTCAAATGCTCCCGGGAATAAACAATATTTCCATCCGCGGCCAACATTTCACCGTTACCGATCACGGTATTGCCCTGATCATCTTTCGGAAAGTGGTTTTCCAGTGCCGGCCAGGAGCCCACATCATCCCAAGTAAATTCGCCTTTGGCCATCAGGATGTTGTCTGCTTTTTCCATCAGTGCATAATCGATACTGATTTTAGAAAGGTTTTCATATTCCGCCAAAAGTTTTTCATCGAAGGTCGCTTTGCCGATATGCGGCAACATCAAATCCATTAAACGGGTGAGAGGCGGACAATGCCGCATCATCGCTTTGCGTAAAGATCGTACGGACCAAATAAACATTCCTGAATTCCAAAAACACTCTCCCGAATCCACAAACTCTTTGGCCCGAATTAAATTCGGTTTTTCTTCAAACTTCTTCACTTTAAAGAAGCTGGAAACCGTTTCCGTTTCATGGGCTTCGGAAGCACGGATATATCCAAATCCGGTATCCGGATGGGCGGGCTGGATTCCCATGGTAATCAATACATCCTCTGCCTGTGCCAAATTCAGCGCATCCAACAAAGTTTGTTTAAACACCGGCAGTTCCCCCATCACCTGATCCGCAGTCAGAATCGCAAAGGATGCCCGGGGGTCTTTGGCTTCCACCAAGGCACATCCCAGCGCCACCGCGGCGGCCGTATCGCGGCCCATCGGTTCGCCAATGACATTGGTGCGGGGCAATTCCGGCAGGGCTTTACAGGTCGCCTCCACCAAATCCGCATTGGTGATCACAAACACGTTTTCAGGCGGAATCAGGTCGGCGATCCGTTCAACCGCCTGACCGATCAGCGCACGGTCTCCCACCAAATCCAAAAGTTGTTTCGGACGTTTAGAGGTGCTGAGCGGCCAAAAACGTTCTCCGCGTCCACCGGCCATAATGACCGCATAATGTGATGGGGTATTCATATTCATTCCAATTTTATTTATTTAACGGCCTGTACGAGCTTGGAGATTTTATCCGCCGCGGCCTCCCGGCCCTCCGGCGTATTTCCAGCTTGATGAAAAGTATTTACGATATAGCTGCCGACCACCACTGCATCCGAGATCTTCGAATAACTGCTGGCCTGCTCCGCTGTTGAAACGCCGAAACCCAAAGCCAAAGGCAAGTCGGTAAATCGTCCGGCCCGTTCAAGCACAGAGGAGGCATCTTTCTGCAATTCACTCTGTTCGCCGGTCACGCCGGCACGGCTGACACAGTACACAAATCCGGAAGCGGACTTCAACAATCCCTCCATCCGGGCATCCGGGGTGGTGGGCGTAATCAGCACCACATGATTCAATCCATTGGCTTCGATGGCCCGGGTGTAAGGCGCGGATTCTTCCAAAGAAAGATCCACCAGCAGAACCCCGTCGACCCCCGCAGTGGCCGCCATTTCCATCGACTTGTCAAAGCCACGCACAAACAATGGATTTAAATAACTGAAAAACACGAGGGGGATCTCACTCTGTTCACGGATCTTACGCACCAGGTTCAAGATGCCTTCAAACGTTGTGCCTGCATTCAAGGCCCGCTCAGCGGCCCGCTGATTGGCTTCTCCATCCGCCAGAGGTTCGGAAAAAGGGACGCCCAGTTCAATCAGATCCGCGCCCATCGCTTCGAGCAGTTTCACCCGCTCCAGGGTGGCGTCCAAATCCGGATCTCCGGCTGTGATGTAGGCAATAAATCCTTTTTCTCCGCGGGCACGGAGTTTTTCAAAACAAGTATCAATTCGAGTGGCTTTCATAAAATTCAGGAAAAGTTGGAGTCCGCGTACTGCCAGGCAAATACGAGACCCTCGAGGGTTAAGTGAGGGCACAACATGACGGATTCATCGAAGTCACGCAAGACCGTTGACGCAAAACCTCCGGTTGCCAGGAGTTTAATCTCCGGAAGTGCCAAATCTTCGCGGATTTGGCTGAAAATTTCCCGCACCATGCCCCGGTATCCATAATAAGCCCCCGCATGCATTGCCTCCTCCGTGGAGCGCCCCACCACTTTGGCACAGGGTTGCGGGGAAAGTTTGGGTAACAAGGCCGTCTTTTCGCCAAAATAACTGTACATCATATCGATCCCGGGCGCGATCACGCCGCCAATGTACCCTTTTTCTTCGGTCACAATGTCAAAAGTCAGGGCCGTCCCGAAATCCGCCACCACCACCGGTGCGCCTACTTTACGCACTGCCGCCACCGCATTGGCCAGGCGGTCCGCTCCAATCGTGGTGGGATTCGGATAACTGACCGGAATTTCCAATTGGGAGCCGGGAACCAGTTCCCAGGCACCGCACCCCAGACTTTCGGATAAATGCACTTTCCATTTACCGGTCAAATCCGGAACTACAGATCCCACTACCACCTGTGTCACTCCCGATGCCCCATAGATATCCAAAGCTTTTTGTACATTGTGCTCCACGCCGTCCGCACGCGGGAAACGCGATAATTCCGACACTCCGTCTTCCGAAATGATGGCCGTGGTGGTGCTGGTGTTGCCGATATCGATGGTGAGAATCGGGTGATTCATGCTGGAAAATCCTTTTTCAAAAAAACGAACATTGAACATTCAACATTGAACGTCCAACGTTTAAATGAATGGCTTTCGAGGTTCAATGTTGAATGTTGAGTGTTCAACGTTCGCATTTTTTTCATTCCGCCGCATCCAGTCCGATATCCACGGAACGAACCGAATGGGTCAGCGCCCCGACTGAAATCGCATCAACGCCGGTCTCCGCCACGCCGCGCAAAGTGTCCATGGTGATTCCCCCCGAGGCTTCAGTTTTGGAAATGCCCCTGCACATCTCCACCGCCATTTCCATTTCCACAAAACTCATATTGTCCAAAAGGATCCAGTCCGGTTTGGCCTCAAGCAATTTCTGAACTTGCGGAACCGTGTCCGCTTCGACTTCCACCAGCAGACCGGGAGCGGATGCCCGGGCGGCCTCCACCGCTTCGGCAATATTCTTACCCGTGCTCCGCCGCCAATGGGCCAAATGGTTGTCTTTAATTAAAATCTGATCGTACAGTCCGGCCCGATGGTTCACGCCTCCTCCGCAATGCACCGCATATTTTTCCAACAAGCGCCACCCGGGCGTGGTTTTGCGGGTGTCCAGAATCTGCGTGCCCAGATCTTCCACCACATCGACATAACTGCGGGTCACGGTTGCAATGCCACTGAGATGCTGCGCAAAATTCAAAGCGGTGCGCTCCGCACTTAAGATGCCGATCGCCGAGCCTTCGATCCGCAACAATTCGTCCCCCTCCGCTACCGCTTTCCCGTCTTTGGCCAATGCCGTTACCGTCAATCCGGGGTCCACGGTCTGAAAAACTGCAGCCGCAATCCCCAAGCCCGCCGGCACACAGGCTTCACGGGCCACCATAACCACCGCCATGCGGGCATCCGGCATTAATGCGGAGGAGGTCACATCCCCCGCGGTGCCCAAATCCTCCTCCAAAGACATACGAATCAGCTTCAAGACGTTGGGGTCAGTTGCCAGATCAAAATCAATTTGTGTACGTTGTCGTGTGGTCATGCCTCCCTCTCTCCCAAAAATAGTGGTTAAATTCAATATTCTTTCTTTTGGAACTGACGAAGCCTCCCTGCTTGCGTAGGAGAAGAACTGAATCCAAATTAATAAATCATATGAAAAACGACTTTATCTGGGGCACCGCCACATCCGCCCATCAAATCGAAGGCGCCTGGCTGGAAGATGGAAAAGGCATGAACATTTGGGATGCCTTTTCCCACACCCCCGGCAAAATTGCGAATGAAGATCATTCCGAAACCGCCTGCGACCACTATCATCTCTACGAAACCGACATTGCCCATATGAAGGCCCTGGGGGTAAACGGATACCGCTTCTCCATCGCCTGGTCCCGGGTCATCCCGGACGGCAAAGGCAAAGTCAACCCGCAAGGCATCGACTTTTACAATCGACTGATTGACAGCCTCCTGGCCGCGGACATCACCCCTTTCATTACCCTCTACCACTGGGATTTGCCTCTCACCCTGCAAATGGAAAATGACGGCTGGCTCAGTGAAGTCACCGCAGATGCCTTTGCCCGTTATGCCCGGATTTGCTTCGAAGCTTTTGGTGACCGGGTGCAGCATTGGATCACCTTCAATGAAAACTGGTGCACGGCAGTAATCGGGAACGGTCAGGGGAACTTTGCCCCCGGGCGAATTTCAGAAGATGAACCCTATATCGTGGCCCACAACCTTTTACTGGCCCACGGCAAAGCCGTTCAGAATTTCAGACGGGGAGACTTTGCCGGCCAAATCGGAATTGCAAACAACTGCGACTGGCGGGAACCGTTTACAGATTCCGATGAAGACCGCGCCGCCGCCCAGGAAGCGCTGGAATTTTTCTTCGGCTGGTTCACGGACCCCGTCATCTTCGGAGATTATCCGGCCATCATGCGGGAACGTCTCGGTGATCGCCTTCCCCGTTTCAGCCCCGAACAGTCCGAAATGCTGAAAGGCTCTTCTGATTTTCTGGGGTTAAACCATTACACCACCCATTATGCCTCCAGAGAAGCGGTGGTTCCCGACCAAATCAAGGCGGATGTGGGAAATGGAGGAGATCAGGATGACCAGCAGGTCTACCTTCACCACGATCCGGAATGGCCCCGCACCAGCATGGGCTGGTTTGTCGTCCCCTGGGGATTCCGCAAACTGCTCAATTGGATCAAAGCCCGCTACGGGGATATTCCCATTTATGTAACCGAGAACGGTTGCTCTGTAGCGGCAGACAGCAAAGAGGAAGCGGTCGATGATCAGTTCCGCGCGGATTTTATTGAGGGATATACCCACGCCCTCACCCAGGCGGTCGAAGAGGACGGGGTCACGGTTAAAGGCTACTTTTGTTGGACCCTGATGGATAATTTTGAGTGGACCCGCGGATACAATATGCGATTCGGCCTCATGTACTGCGACTTCGAGACTTTGGAACGGACGCCAAAAGCATCTTTTCACAGGTATGCGGAAATCATCCGCACCCAGCAGGCGTCCAGCACGGAAAGTTAAATCTTTTTCTTGCGGACGAGTTTTTCTCCCCCGGGTTCAACCACCCGGGTGATGTAGGCATCCGGCCGGTCGGAATCCCAGGTGAAGGTACATTTGAACGCATGGGGATCCCCCATCTTGTACAACCAGGCAAAACGGCCACCCCGGGTTTCGGAGTTAAAGACCAGCCATTCGTCCAGATTGGTCCACGCTTCATTATCCACCGTATAGATTTCGGGGTAAGTACGCACCTCATGAATCACTTCATTCGTGGAAAATGTTTTCACCTCAATACATTCATGCCGGTTTTGATTGTCGGTGAAATACGTGCCCTGCGGAGAAATCGCCGCCGAACATCCCACATCCACCTTCAGCCATTCCGAGTTCAGGATGTGCTCGGACTGTTGCTTCCAAAGCATATGGTGCCTCCCCTCAAAAGTGGAAATGACCACATCATCATGTAAATCCACATCCACCGCGGCCGGCCGCTGGGGGGTCCCTTCGATTTGGGAGACTTGTAAATTCACCGTGTTTATTTTCCAAACCCCGGAAGAGCAGACAAACAACAGATCGTGCCGTTTGGGATGAATACTGATGGCGGGAATACGTTCAAACCACTCTAAAAGCTCCTCTACCCGTCCTCCCTCCGCCGATATTCTGCAGATCGATTGATCCCCCCGAATAAAATATACGACTTTTCCATCCGGACCAATCCGCGGGTAGCGTCCTTCCCGGACCAGACAACGGGGTTTCCCCACCCCCAACTTTTGAATCCAAATCCCGCGGTGCTCTTTGCCTAAACGTTCGAACACCACGAAGCCCTCCACCCGTCCGCGCACCACCGACATCCCGGCTTCCCGCCAAATTCTCACCGGATCCGCCTGCACTTTCCCTTCATTTTCAAGTGTAAGCACCCCCAAAGCTACTCCCAGAAGCAGCAGAGGCACCAAAAAACAAACTCGTTTGTTAAAACCGCTCATGCTCAATAATCTTTATCAACACCAACCAAATCCTGACAAGAACAATATGAAATATCACTAACAAATCCCTCTTCCTATTCGACCTCCCATTCCTTCGGAACAATTATGTAAACGATAAGAAAAACCCCTACGATTTTTGCGTGTTGACTTTGACAAGCCGGAGAAAAAAGCATTTGCAGAACCCTGTTATTCTTGCCCCGGCTCCCTATGTCAAAAAACATCCTCGTCATCAATTGCGGTAGTTCTTCTATCAAATTTTCCCTCGCCGACCCCCTCAGCGGAAAACACCTCCTTTCCGGCCTGGCGGAAAAACTCGGCTCGGCGGATGCCGCCCTCGAATGGAAAGGCGCCGACAGCGGATCCAAAACCCTTGGACAGGCGGGTCACCGGGAAGCGTTATTGGGCATCGTGGCATTGCTGCAAAAATTAAACCTAAGCTGTGAAGGCATTGGCCACCGGGTAGTCCACGGAGGAGAGAAATTCAGTAAATCCTGCGAGGTAACGGATGAATCTCTGGCGGCACTCGAAGCCAACTCCCACCTGGCTCCACTCCACAACCCCGTTAATATTCAAGGCATCGAGGCCGCCCGCGAAGCTTTTCCCGGCCTTCCCCAGGTCATGGTTTTCGACACCGCCTTCCATCAAACCATGCCCCGTCAGGCCTACCTGTACGCCCTGCCCTACGAACTGTACCAGCAAGAAGGCATTCGTCGTTACGGTTTCCACGGGACCAGTCACCGCTATGTCTGCACCGAAGCCGCCAAACGCTTAAATCGGCCCATCGAAGAGCTGGCTCTGATCAGCGCCCATCTCGGAAATGGTTGCAGTGCCACCGCCGTGCTCGGTGGAAAATCAGTTGATACCACTATGGGGCTCACTCCCTTGGAAGGTCTGGTCATGGGGACCCGCTCCGGAGATATCGACCCCTCCCTGCATGAATTTCTCTGCAATACCCTCAACCTCTCGCTCAGCGAAGTCTCCAACCTGCTGAATAAAGAAAGTGGCCTGCTCGGCCTCTCCGGACACAGCAATGACATGCGCGCTCTGCTGGAAGCGGAAGCCGCCGGGAATGAGCGGGCCGCCATCGCCATTCAGGTCTTCGTCTATCGGCTGGCAAAATCCATTGCCGCCCTGACCGTGGCGCTGGGCCGTCTCGACGCCCTGATTTTCACCGGAGGTATCGGCGAAAATTCCGCCCCCGTTCGTCAACGTACCCTGGAGCTCCTGCCTTTCCTTCACTTACAACCCGATACCGAAGCCAACCTCCAACACGGCCGTGACAACCAGGGCATCATCACCCTTGGCACCCAACCCTGCGCCATGGTCATTCCCACCGACGAAGAAATCGTCATTGCCCGGGACACCCACAAACTGGTATCGGGAATTTGAACTTTCAGACTTTAAAACCATCACAAGTTCTTCAAACTCCGCTTTCAAACCTCTGACTTCCAACCGCTCAAATGTCTGCTGCAAAAAAACAAACCCAATGTATTTATCTGATTCCAACCGGTGCCCGGGTCGGTCTGACTTCGGTAAGTATGGGCCTGGTCCGCGCACTGGACCGAAACGGAATCAAAGCGGCCTTCTTCAAACCGGTCGCCCAGCTTTTCCGGGGGGACACCGGACCGGAACGCAGTACCTTTGTCATCAGAAACACCACCGACCTCACCCCGCCTGACCCGATTCCTTACGCCGAAGCAGAACGCGAAATATCCGCCAACGGGGTTGATTCTTTGCTCGAACGGGTCCTGGAAAGATACCAGCCCGTGGCCGATGAAGCCGACATCGTGGTGGTCGAAGGTCTCATCCACATGGATGAATTCGAACACGCGATCATGCTGAATAAAACCATCGCCCGCACCCTGGATGCCTCTCTGGTCTTCGTCGGCGCCCCGATTAAAAAAGAGCTGAGCTGGCTGGATGCGGAAATCCGGAATGCCGTAAGAGAATTCGGAGAGCTCAATTCCGAACGGGTCATGGGGGCCATCGTCAATTTCGTCAACGCCCCCCGGGATGCCAACGGACGCTTGCGTCCGGACCTGGAACTGGCTTCCCCGGAACAGGAAATCACCCGTGACACACTCAAGTTGGAGTGCAGCATTTTTCAGGAACGGAAATTCCGTCTGCTGGGTACCGTGCCCTGGGTCAAGGAAATGGCCCAGTCCCGTACCATCGATGTGGCCCGTCACCTCCACGCCGAAATTTTAAACGAAGGCGAAATCCACACCCGCCGGATTCACAAAGTCTTTCTTTGCGCCCGCAATGTTGAACATATCACCCATGTTTTCCGGGCCAACGCCCTGTTACTCATTCCGATCGACCGCATGGATCTCTTTCTGGCAGCCTGCATGGCCGCCGGCAATGGAATCCCCTTGGCGGGTGTGCTGCTCACCTCCGCCGGAAAACCCAGCGAAGAGATCATGAAACTCTGTCAGGATGCCCTGGAAAAGGGCCTGCCGGTAATGTCCGTACCCACCGACAGTTATTCCACCGCGACGCAAATTCCGCACATGAATACCGAGGTCCCGATCGACGACCGGGAACGCATCGATACCGCCATGAATTTTGTCGCATCTCAATTTTCCAGGGCCTGGTTAAAATCCTTGGTGGGATACCACCGGGAAATCCGCCTCTCCCCCGCAGCCTTCCGCTACCGCCTGGTTCAACTGGCGCGCAAAAAACCCAAACGGATCGTGTTACCGGAAGGAATTGAACCGCGCACCCTGCAGGCGGCCAATATTTGCCAGCAACGGCAAATTGCAAATTGCGTCCTGCTGGCAGACCCGGATGATATTCGGGAAATGGCGGAAAAAACCGGACTGGATTTAGATCCCGGACTCGAAATTTTAAATCCGGAAGATCTGCGAGCCTCCTATGTCGACAGCCTGCAAGAACTCCGCAAACACAAGGGCATGGATCGCGCCATGGCGTCCTCCCTGCTTGAAGACAATGTCATGCTGGGAACCGTCATGCTCAAAATGGGGGATGTGGACGGACTGGTATCCGGCGCAGTGCATACCACCGCTCAAACCGTGCGGCCGGCCCTGCAACTGATCAAAACCAAACCCGGCACCCGCTTTGTTTCTTCGCTGTTCTTTATGTTACTCCCGGAACAGGTGTACATTTATGCCGACTGCGCGATTAATGAAAATCCCGATGCGGAAACCCTGGCCGAAATCGCCTTGCAAAGTGCTGACAGCGCGACGGCCTTCGGCATTTCCCCCCGCGTCGCCATGATCAGTTACAGCACCGGCGCCAGTGGCAGTGGCGACGATGTGGAGAAAGTCCGCAAAGCCACTGAAATTGCCCGGGAAAAACGTCCGGATCTTTCCATCGACGGCCCCCTGCAATACGACGCGGCCTCCACCGCTTCCGTCGCCAAAACCAAAGCGCCTGATTCTGAGGTGGCAGGGAAAGCCAACGTGTTTATTTTCCCCGATCTCAACACCGGGAACACCACCTACAAAGCGGTACAGCGCAGTGCCAATGTCATCAGTATCGGCCCCATGCTTCAAGGTCTCAACAAACCCGTGAACGACCTTTCCCGTGGCGCCCTCGTCGATGACATCGTCTACACCATCGCCCTCACCGCCATTCAGGCGGGACAGGAATAACGTCTCCGATTCAGCCGACCACAACCGTAACGGAAATCCGTTGTCCGCTTGAAAGGGGCAACAGGCCGTCCGGAAGTTCTTTGCCATCCGCTTCAACCCGGCAGGCCGTGCCCGGCCCTTGCCGCAGATAAGACACATCATAGACGGTTCCCCGGAAACTGCGGGTCACCGCGCATTCCTTCCATGATGGGGGCAGACAGGGGTCCACCCGGAGGCCGGCCCATTCGGGTTTGAGTCCGTACACATGATTCAGCAAAGCGGTATGAAACCAGCCCGCAGTTCCGGTTCCCCAGCTCTGCCCCGATTTCCCGTAGCGGGAACTGCCTTCGATGGCATAGTATCCGTTACAAAATACATAAGGCTCCCCGTCCCGCGGAAACTTGGGATGCTTCGCGAAGGGCAAAAGATTCAGCAGCAATTTTTCCACCGCCTCCGCCCGTTTGAGCATGCAGTCGGCAATAAGTTTAAAGGTGCAGGTATGAAGGTACACCCCTCCGTTTTCCTGAACCCCGGGTTTCTTGTGGCTCATATTTCCTACCGTGGGATCAAAACGGGAATAGGCCTTCTTCACACTGAGAATACCAATATCACTCTCCAATTCCCGCTCCGACTCTTCAAGCACCGCGAGACGCCGCTCCGGTGATGCCGACCCGGAAAGAACCGCCCAGGTTTGGGTATTCAGATAGAGCGTTCCTTCGGTGTTTTTATGGGAACCGATCGGAGCACCCTCATCCGTGAACGCGCGCAAATAATAGCGGCCGTCCCAGCCATGCTCATTCAGGTTCCGGATCATTTCCTCTCCGCGTTCCACTGCAAGATCCGCATCCGCACCTTTCCCGCTCACCTGGGCCAATTCTGCAAACTGTTGGTTCGCCAACACCCAGGCTTGCGAAAGCCATATACTCACCCCTTTCCCTTGTGGCCCGGTCAAATTCATGCAGTCGTTCCAATCTCCGGATCGAATCTTGCATAAACCATATTGCGCCCGGTCTTCCCACAAGTAATCCACCGCCCGTTTCACGTGCTCATAAAGGGAGGCGGAAGAACCGTCATTAAAGGGGATTTCAACATCCAGGAGTGAAAGATCTCCGGTTTCCATGATCAGGTTATGCACGGTGTAGGCAATCCACACATGGTTGTCTGAAAAGTCTTTGTCCTGAATTTTCCCGTCAAGCCAGGTCCGGGGTGCATGACCGTCCGCATGCTGAAAGGCAAGCGTCCGTTTCAAATGGATGAAAGCATCCCCGGGATTCCAGAAAACCATCGCCCCGATATCCTGAATCAGATCGCGATACCCGTTGTGACGAACCCGTGCCCAGCGGGCTCCCAGACTGATTTGGCGGGGCAACCAGCAAGTGGCAAAATCATCCAGTTCCGGAATCGGGGTTTTAAACACCGGCCCTTTCAATAATTTCCGAATGGAATCCGACATTTTTCCGTGTGCCTGCTCTACAGACAGATCATCCGCATATTGGGATTTCACTTCCGCGATTTCATCCTGAGACAATGCCGTTCCGGTCACGATTTGCAGTGTAACAGACTGACCCGCAGGGACCAAAACGGGAATGGAAAGTGCCAACAATGGTTTTTCCATTTCCGCATCACTGTGGGTCAACTTTCCTTGAAAGACCGCATCCGGCCGTTGCCAGGTCCCGGTGCCGAACAGCGGACTCTGCGCAGTGTCGTATCCATCAACGGGTAAATTACTCAACAGATAATTGTACGCAAAGGGATCCGCTCCTTCGAAGTCCACACGCCGTTGCACCACTGCCGTTTCCAGTTCTTTAAGAAAATAGCCGGAAGACATAAAGTAGGCCTGCGGCTTCTCGGGTCCATCCATTAAAGTGTCCACCATGGGCATAACGCTTAAGGAACGATCGCTCTCTCCCGGGTTCTTAAGGGTAAGCGTCCAAACCTCCTGCCTCCCCGCTTCCGGCACAAAAATCCGCAGGGAGCTTTCAATGCCGTTCCGTGTACTTTCAATGAGACTGTCCCCCATGCGATGACGGCAACGGAATCCAGTATTCGCATCCGGATCAGGAAGACCGTTTGCACTCCAGCAGCTTTCGTTAGCCGGGTCGTAGATAAAACACATCCGTACGGAAACCAGCGGAATTCGGCGGCCCATCGGATCTTGTGAGAAGGATTCTCCCTGCGCCAACTGTGAGCAAAGCGCCACGTATTCCCGGTTCCAAAGATAATTATTCCAGGGGCGCGGCGGCCGGGGCGTCGTGATATCAAACACCTTTCCGTTCTCAGAAAAATGGCCGAACGTTGAGGCGGGGTCGTGGCTTATAGATGGACGCATTGAGGATTCCTTTATAATAATGAATACGTTGCCATTACGGAGCTCCCGCTCTATCGTCAATCGTTCATCTCCCTCATTTCGTAGGAATTGAAGCCTGCCGCAGGAGCTTGCCAGCGCTCCACTCTTGCCAAAAGTAGACGGAACCTCTACTCTCCCTCCATGCCCAAACGCGTATTTTTAGACTGGTCCGATCCTCTTCTGCCTTTGTTGGCGGACAAGCTGTTGCCTGCGGAGGGTTCAGGGCCTTTAGATTTAGCTGCCTTCCTGATTTTGGCTCCCACCCAGCAGGCGGGACGCCGGTTACGTGAATATCTGGCCACCACTTGGCGGGAGCGCGGGGGAACCGCGCTGCTGTCCATGTCCGTGCATCCCCCCTCTTTCTTGTTACAGCCTGAAGACAGCTCCAAAATTGCCCACGCCTTTGATTGGATGCCGGCCTGGCAGGAAACCCTCACCGGGATCGAACCCGAAACCCTTCCCGCCCTGCTCCCCCAACAAAAAGAACCTTTTTCGCCTTCAGTGGCTTTGGAATTCGGTCAGCGGCTCCAACGACTCCGGGAAGAACTCCTGGATGCCGGATTGGATTTGTCCGGAGTCGCCTCCTCACCCCTGCTGAGTTCGGAACAGGAACGCTGGCAGGATCTGGCCCGGTTAGAAGACGCCTATCGACAGCAGTTGGCGCAACACAATTTACTGGATCCCACCGATGCCAAACGCCGGCAAATTCAAAATTATGCCCCTCCTGACGGAATAAATAAAATTATTCTCGCCGGCGTGCCCGATCCTTCCCCGGTCATTCTCAACCGCCTCAAAGAACTGGATCAAACCCTGGACATCGAAGTGTGGGTGCACGCCCCCGCCTCGGAAGCCAAACATTTTAACGACTGGGGAATGCCTGAAGCCAGCTGGCAAAGCCGTTCTCTCGGTCGGGAAGAGGAAACGGAAGGCTGGATTGAATGCCTGGCCGATCCGGCCAGCCTCTGTCAGCGCTTAATTGAATGGATGCAGGACATGCCCCCCCGGCCGGATCTGGCATTCGGACTTGTGGATGACAATCTGCTGTTACCCATTCAGCACAGCCTGCAGTCCTGCGGACACGAGCTCTACCATCCCAAACCGGCCAAACTCGCGGAGAGCTCCGACCTGCGGCTTTTAAATGCTTTGCAGGAACACCGACAACACGAAGACCCGGTCAGCCTCCGGGCCCTGTGGCGTCAACCCGACCTTCTCCGCGCCCTGCAACCGGACAACCCCGGAGGCTTGCTCAAGGACTGGGAAAACTATGCCAACCAAGCCCTTCCCGAAAATGCAGCCACCGTTTCTGAAACCCTCCGGGACGAACCTTTAAAATCCGCTTGGGAGAAAATGAAAGCCTGGATCGGGGTGCAGGACGCCGTCGGCCTACTCCGTCTTTTGGAAGAAATTCATGCCAATCGCAAACTGGATCCGGGAATTCCGGAACAACGCTATCAACTGCGGCAACTCCATAAACTCGCGGAGGTCCTGCAGGAAGGGGCCCGACGTCAAAAAGAAGGCAACAATCCCTCCGCCGCGGTCCTGCTGCAAGTGCTGAAAAACGAAAGTGTGGATCCCCCCCGGGTGGAGGGAACCTTCACCGCCGAAGGATGGCTGGAGCTGGCCTATCACCCCGCTCCCTCGCTGCTGCTCACCGGCTTTCAGGAGGGCAAAGTACCGGCCGTCAATAAACCCGACCCCTTTCTTCCCAATCAACTGCGCGAAGAGCTGGGTCTGCGGAGCGACCGCGACTGGCTGGCACGGGATGCCTTTCTTTTCCACAGCATGATCATGTGCCGCGCCCCGGGGCAGGTGCGCATCTGGGTACTCAAACGGGACCGGGAAGGCGGACCGCTCCTGCCCTCCCGTCTGCTCTTTGCCTGCGGAGACGAGACCCTGCTCCAGCGTTCAGAACTGCTGTTCAGAGAACCGCCTCCCCCCGCCCTGCAATCCCCGCCCGCGCCGGGACTGATTCTGGACCCCTCCCGTCTCACGACGCGAAAACCCGACCGCCTCTCCGTGTCTGCGATCAAAGATTATCTGGTCTGCCCCTCCCGATTTTACTTTAAGCATGTACTGGGTCTCCGCCTGAAAGATGATCTCGAAACCGAACCCCACGCCGGCGTGTTCGGCGAAAGTATTCACGCGGTGCTCAAAACCGTGGTCGATCAGGGGGCCTGCCCGCAACCCGAATGGAACCAACGCTGCGAAGAAGCTTTGGAGAATTATATTCGCACACGTTTTGGTTCCGCCGGCCGTATGTCCATGCAGGTCTTCCGCCATGCGGCCCTCTCCCGTTTAAAGGCCGCCGGCCCGGTGCAATTGGATCTTTGGGCAAAGGGATGGAAAACCATTGCCACCGAGAAAAAATTGACCCGGGAATGCGAAGGCATCACTATTTCCGGGATTATCGACCGGATCGATTTCCATCCGGAATTCGGATTCCGCATCATCGACTATAAAACCCATGACAAACCGGAACCTCCGGCCAAAACTCATTTAGGTACCGCCAGAGAAGGCCGGGAAATGATTCAATTGCAGCTCGGCAGATATCTCAAGCAATGGATCGACCTGCAACTCCCGCTCTACCGCTGGTTGTCCGCATCCGAACCCCGGGTCGATGCTTCCCGTCCCTTGGAAGTCCTCTATTTCAACCTTCCCAAAGCAGTGCAGGATACCGGTCTGGAAAGCTGGAAAGATGAAAAGGACCTGCAGGGTGAAGCGGAAACGTGCTTACGGACCGTCATCAAACTGGTGAAGGATGAAGTTTGGCTCCCCAGCTCTGACATTAAAAGATTTGATAACTTTACCCCCCTGCTACACCATGGAAACGACTGGATCCCCCAATAAGATGAAGAAACTTCAACGGGGCGTGATGCTCCTGCTGATGCTGTTCGCAAGCGGTTGCGCCAATGGAATCTTTTATCAGCCCTCCCGGCGCATGGCCCCGGCCCCGGACAGCCGGGGACTTCAATATGAGGCCGTGGATTTTAAATCCACAGACGGAACGCCCCTGAAAGGATGGTGGCTCCCTGCCCGGGGAAATGCCAAAGGGACCGTCATCCATTTCCATGGCAATGCCCAAAACATGAGTACCCACGTCCAATATGCAGACTGGTTGCCGGCCGCGGGCTATAATCTGTTTGTTTTCGATTATCGTGGCTACGGACAATCCGGCGGGGCCCCGAGCCGTAAGGGATTGCTCCGGGATGGCGTGGCCGCGTTGACCACCGTCCACGCGCGTTCAGATGTGGATCAAACCGAACTCTTCGTTTGGGGACAAAGTCTTGGCGGGACGGTCGCCTTACAGTCCATGGTTCATGCCAATATTCCCATTAAAGCCGCGATCATCGACTCGACCTTCTATAGCTACAGCAAAATCGCCGCCGACAAAATGCGTCAATTCCCCTGGTTCCTGCAACCCCTCAGACTTTTCCGTCCCCTGCTTATCAGTGGCGGGTATGATGCCTCTTCCGCGGTCAAAAATCTCCCCGAACTCCCGATTTTCTTCATTCACGGGGAAAAGGACCGGGTGATTCCCGCATCCCACAGTCAAAAACTCCACCAGTTGGCCCCTGCTCATTCTACCCTCTGGATTGTGCCGGGCGCGGACCATTGCGATGCGGTTTTGCGTTTCCCTGAAGAGGTTAAACCCAAAATCATTAAGTTTTTGGACTGATTCATATAAAAGGCAGAAGTTTGGCGTCTCTCCCGGACGGGATGAAATGGCCTGACACTATTGCGGGAATAGGCACTGCCAAAAACCATGTTGAATACGGGTTGACAGTTCTAAAACTAT
Organism: uncultured Verrucomicrobiota bacterium; assembly: GCA_937127435.1. Classification (GTDB taxonomy): domain Bacteria; phylum Verrucomicrobiota; class Kiritimatiellia; order SS1-B-03-39; family UBA6053; genus UBA6053. Next base: position 27,154 of record CAKZLZ010000237.1, read on the forward strand.
AAATAGGATAACTCTTGTCTTTTTAAACCTAGATCCCGGAGAATTATGAATATCCTCGCCGCGGCCTTACCGGCTGAAGTGTCCCATTTAAACGCAGTTCCACTTATCTGGTGGGCCGTCCCCATCACCTCTCTGATCGCGCTGGTCGTCGCAGCCCTGTTCTTCCGCTGGATGAAAAAGGAAGACGAAGGCACCGATCTCATGAAAGAGATTGCGGAACATGTCCGCGAAGGCGCCATGGCCTATCTCCGGGCGCAATACAAAGCCGTGGGAATCGTTTTCGCGGTATTATTTGTGGTCTTTATCATTCTCGCCCTTTTGGGTATTCAAAATATGTTTGTGCCGGTGGCCTTCCTTACCGGGGGCTTTTTCTCCGGTCTTTGCGGTTACATCGGCATGCGTACCGCCACCCTGGCATCCGCACGTACCGCCAATGGCGCCCGTAACAGCCTGGACCGCGGCCTGAAAATGGCTTTCCGCTCCGGTGCGGTCATGGGATTGGTGGTGGTAGGCTTCGGTTTGCTGGATATTTCCCTGTGGTACCTGCTGCTTAACTACGTTTTTGACAACAATATTTGGGGCCTCGGCGACCATCTGGTGCACAAAGCCGGCATGGACGTCGCTTTCTCAGCCGACATGCTTCAGAATGAGCGCTGGCTCTCCGCCAAAATGACCGAGATCACCACCACCATGATTACCTTTGGTATGGGTGCATCTCTGCAAGCCCTCTTCGCCCGTGTGGGCGGCGGTATTTATACCAAAGCCGCCGATGTGGGAGCTGACCTCGTCGGAAAAGTCGAAGCCGGTATTCCGGAAGATGACCCCCGCAACCCCGCCACCATCGCCGACAATGTGGGTGACAACGTAGGTGACGTCGCCGGGATGGGCGCCGACCTTTATGAATCCTACTGTGGATCCATTCTTGCCACCGCCGCTCTGGGTGCGGCTCTGCCCATTCTGGACATGGACAAAATTATTGCGCCCATGATGGTGGCCGGTATCGGTATCATTGCGTCTTTGATCGGGATTCTGATGGTTCGCACCAAAGAAGATGCCGGTCCAAAAGATCTGCTTCGCTCCCTGCTCATCGGAACCGTCGGTTCTTCCCTCATCGTATTGGCCGTTCTGGTGTTTATGGTTCTGGGCGGATACATCACCTGGGGCATCTTCGGCGCCGTGGTTGCCGGTTTGGTTTCCGGTGTTCTCATCGGTCAATCCACAGAGTACTACACTTCCGATGCCTATAAACCCACCCGGGGAATCGCCGAACAGGCGGAAATGGGTCCGGCCACCACCATCATTGACGGGATGGCCGTGGGCATGTTCTCGGTCGGCATGCCGGTCGTCATTGTGGTCCTCGGCATTATGTTCGCCTTCGGACTCTCCGGTGGATTCGTAAACATTTCTGACGGTCTCTACGGCGTCGGTTTTGCCGCGGTGGGCATGCTCTCCACCCTTGGAATCGTGATGGCAACCGATGCCTTCGGTCCCATCGCCGATAATGCCGGCGGAAACGCGGAAATGGCCAAACTCGGCAAAGAAGTCCGTGCCCGTACCGACGAACTCGATATGCTGGGGAACACCACCGCCGCGACCGGTGAAGGATTCGCCATCGGTTCCGCCGCCCTCACCGCCATGGCCCTGCTGGCCGCTTATGTTGAGGAAGTGAAACTCTGGATCAGTAAATTGGCGGCCGACGCCAGTTTCAAAGTGGGAGACACCCTGTTCTTCAACACGCCAACTAAAATGGCCGAAATGCTTCCGGATGCCAACATCATCCGCGACGGCGGAAAAGCGATCTCTTCAGAAGGAGATATTCTGGGCTTGGTGATCAACCAGTCCCATATCGCAGACTTCATTCAGGTCTACGATGTCACCCTGCTCAACCCCAAACTCCTCTGCGGACTGTTTATCGGTTCCATGATGTGTTTTGTATTCTGCGCCATGACCATGAAAGCGGTTGGCCGGGCAGCCGGAGACATGGTGCGCGAAGTCCGTCGTCAGTTCAAAGACATGCCGGGAATTCTGGAAGGCACCGAAACGCCTGATTACGCGCGTTGCGTAGGCATCTCCACCAAAGGCGCCCAACGTGAAATGATCCTTCCCTCCCTGTTGGCGGTTGCGGTTCCGGTCCTCACCGGACTCATCCTCGGCGTCGCCGGCGTGATGGGCATGTTGGCCGGCGGACTCTGCACCGGATTCACCCTCGCCTGCATGCTGAACAATGCCGGGGGAGCCTGGGACAATGCCAAGAAATACATCGAGAAAGGCAATCACGGCGGTAAAAACTCCGAAGCCCACAAAGCGGGCGTCGTAGGCGATACCGTCGGGGATCCCTTCAAAGATACCTCCGGTCCTTCCCTGAACATTCTAATCAAATTGATGACCATGGTCAGCGTGGTATTCACCGGACTGATCGTCAAATACTCCAGTGTATTTGCCGACCTGATCGGATTCTAAAACGCGGGATTCCGAACCCGAGAATCCGCAGTCTGCTCCGGCAGCCTGCGGATTTTTTTTGTTTAGATTCAATCCCAACTCCCGGGCCGGAGGTCCGCAACGATACCAACCCGGTGCGCCTGCCCGAAGGACGCCCCAGCGGCCAGGGAAGCACTGGGGAACAAACACCCGACAGATCCCGGACTGATATTTCCATGGGCCTTCAGCCCAAAAGTACGATTCCGATCCGCATCCCCGCATCATATTTTCCGGTTTCGCCGTATCGCTCCCAATCCAAAAGCCACAACACCTAACAGGATAAAGCTGAGGGTGGCAGATTCCGGAATCGCGATGGAAAGTTGAACCGGGCTTCCTAAACTTGCATTTCACCTCTGTGGATCAACATCCCCATATCACGGGTGCCTGAAATCCTCAATTTGCATTAAGGAACTGCAATCATCGCCGCTTTAAACCCGTCCGTCGCGGTGTTTTTGTAGCCCTCACCCTCTCGGTCAATAAACAGCGCGTCCAGCCCCGCTTGCGCCTCCACCCAGGCGATCCCCTCTTCTGTCCCCATCACGAACAGCGCTGTTGCCACTGCATCTGCAGTCATGCAATCCTCCGCCAATACCGAAACGGACGCCAGGGTATGCTTGGCAGGCCGACCGGTCCGCGGATCCAAAATATGATGCCGTAAACCTGCGTCATCCACCACATAATTCCGATAATCGCCTGAAGTTGCCAGGCCCCGGTTTTCGACCCCCACCACCTGCATGGCTTTTTCGGAGGCATTCATTGCGGGTACCTGAACCCCGATTCGCCAGGGAATGTCGAAGCCGTTCACCCCCCGGCAAAGCAACTCGCCCCCAATCTCCACATAAATATTTTCATAGCCTTCGGCCCTCAACAGTCCCGCCACCCGGTCCACGCCGTAGCCTTTGGCAATGGCGGATAAGTTTATTTCCACATCCGCCACGGTTTTGGTTAAACCGGCATCCGTCAATTTAAGCAAGGTCATCCCCACCCGCTTCAAAACTTCCTGAATCTCGGCTTCAGCGGGCCCTTCCCCTTTCTGCCCGGCCTCTCCAAATCCCCAAAGATTAATCAAAGGCCCCAGAGTAGGATCAAAACTCCCGTTCGTTTGCTGAAAAATTTCAAAACTCCGCACCAACACATCCTGAAAACGTTCCCCCACCGGAAAAACCTCGTCTTCTTCCAAACGGTTAAACCGGGAAATTTCGCTCTCCGGCATATAGGTCGACATCGCTTCATTTACCGCCAGCAGTTCCATTTCCACTTTCGTCTGCAAAGCCGCCGTATCTTCAGAGCTCAACGCCGTCCCAGCAATTTTCACCTGATACGTGGTGCCCATGGTCTCCCCCGCAAATGAAGTCACCGGCCCCGACTTGTGCGGGAATACCGAGGGCGATTGTGCCAGCCAAATGCCGACAACCGCCAACACGATCAACATCCCCAGGAAAAAAATATTCGCTTTCGATTTCATAAGAGCTCTTTACGACGCCATTGCCATTTCGGAAAGCTCTTTTCATTAGCCAGTTTCGCAAAATCCGCTAAACCGCAGAGGGCAAGACCCAATTTGTCGTTTCACTCAGATGAATTTATCGTTTTTAAACATTGTTAATTTAAAATGGAAAAGCAATAACCATAGATGAGGATCCTAACAGGAATTTTTACCGGGAAACTGCATCGAAGCTCCTTTAGAAAAAACGCACTCAATAAAAAATGTTCCCCATCAATAACAGTGAAAACAAAAGAAACAGAAGCAGATGACCGGAGTTTCATTCTGAAAATTGATGCAAAAAACCACATCAAATTTTTTAATCAATCCTGGTTGGATTTTGCCAAAGAAAATATGGGCGTAGACTTTGCGGAGATCTATATCGATCAGCCCCTGAAAAAGTTTATTGCCAATCCTGAAACCTGGCACATTTATGAAATTGCCATCAACCAGGTTAGAGCTGAAACCACCGGCAAAATCATTTGGAGCTTTCGTTGTGACTCCCCTGAATGCCGTCGGTATATGAGAATGCAAATCACCAAAGATGCGGAGGATTTCATTGAATTCAAAAGCCACATCGAAAAACAAGAAGCCCGTGATCCGGTCCTGATTCTCAATTCACAGGTTTCCCGGACAGAGGAACACCTCACGATATGCGGCTGGTGTAAAAAAGTTCAACTCAACGCGGATCAATGGGTTGAAATAGAGGTGGCCGTCGAGCAATTACAGCTCTTTGACCAAACCCAATTGCCTCAACTCACACACAGCATTTGCCCCCACTGCCATCAGGAGGTCCTTAAAGAAATTGAAAGCCGGCCCGCGGAATAAAAAGCAAGCCGGTGTACAGCCTTTTGTCTGGCATACCGACCCTGTTTCCCTATAGGCTCCTGTTGACGCAGAACGATTTAACCCCAAAGAACACAAAACCCAAATGAACGTAGCACCTGATCTTCAATCCTGCCTGCTTTGCGATGATGTCCGCCGTGAGCAGAATGGAAAATTTATTCTGATCGGTCTTTTTGACGCTTTGGGAGTTCCGAACTTCCCGCTCAAATATCCGCGTATCTGCATGGTCACCCGCTGGTGCAGTGGCGAAGGGGAATTTATTCAGTCCAGCCGCATTTTAAAACCCGACCGGCAAACGCCCCTGGTCCAGGGCAAAGACATTCCGGTGCGTCTGAAAGATGATCTGCACACCGCCACCAACGTGGAATTCTTTATGAATGTCGAATTTGAAGAACCCGGCGTTTACTGGGTGGAAGTCATCCTCGATGGCCACCTCAAACTCACCTACCCGCTTCGTTTGGGCCAGATTCAACTCCAGGAACCTCCGCAGGTCCCATGAAGACCCGCAGCCTCCCGCTGCTGATTGTTCCGATCCTCGGAGCCCTGCTGGCTTGGATTTTCCGACCTCCGGAAGTCGATTGGAAAACCCTGGAATCCCCCTCTCCGCTACAGATCGAATCGAAATCCCTTTCGGTTCCCCATGGACGCGATCTTGATTTCATTTGCCTTCCCGACTCGAACCTTGCATTGAGTGTGATCGAAGTTCCCGCTTCCATTTTGGCCCTTTACCCGGAAGAAACCAACAGCCATGCCGGCGCCATAGCCTTTGCAAAATGGCTCTCGGCCCGCAGTGGAAAAACCCTTCGGCTCCCCACAGCTGAAGAATGGCGAACCGCAGCCCGGGCGGGTATAAAAAATGCCGAATTCGCCTGGGGCTTTGGCCCGGCATCTCCCCCCAAAGGGCTGCACTTCGCCTTAGCAAAGGCACCCCGGAATCCCGGCCCCGCCTTCGGCTACGGATTCAAAGATCTTGCCGGGGGCAAATGGGAGTGGACACAGGAAGGTCTTCTCCTCGGCAGCGCCTGGTCCGAACAGGATCCGCAAACCCTCTACATTGATCATGCATTTACACCCCCGGCGAACTATGCTGGAGAGGACACCGCAATCCGCTTGCTTTGGGAAAACCCACTCCATACCCTGCCCCAACAATGACTATGAATAACAGCTCCCTCAAACTTTTCTTTTCCATGGAACTTTCTGAAGCGCCTCCGACCGTCAACGACATCCCGGAGATGATGAAGCACCTCAATGGCGATCCGGAATCCTTCATCTTACTTGAATACCCCGGCGGACATTTTCAGGGTTACGAAATCCCGGACCAAGGTCATATCGCCTACCATCTTGAATACGCCGTGATTGATGAAGAAAACGGAGATATTCAACAATGGGAAAACTGCGATCCGGTGAGCATGGAACAGTTTGCGGCCATGCTGCGAATGCTGATTGAAGGCAACGAACAATGGATAGAAATGATCCCCTGGCAGGAAATGGATCTTTCGGCTCCCATCGACGGCGATGTGCAGATCGGACAGTTTTCGCCGAACGATGCCCACCGCTTGCTCAACGCCCTCGACCAAAGTGAAATCCCCGTGCGCATGGAACAAGTCACCGGCACCAGTTTTGCCATCATCGTTTCCGGCGCAGATCTTCCCCGGGCAAATGAAGTACTCGCCAAAGCCATGAACCTGCAGGTTTAACCTTACACGGTTTTCGCAAATGGGTTAAGGCGCCAAATCCACGCTCACCCGATAGAAGCGATTGTCGACTGCAGACGGATCCGGCGTGGTATGTGTGCCGTCATCCTCCCACTGCAACAAGGCCCCGTTTCCGGTCACGGTTTCTGCAATTTTCCAATCGGGAGCGGTCAGCGGATCATCATTGTACCAAAGGGTGTACACCCGTCCGGCGAGCGTAGGTAAATCGAAAGCGGGCCCGGCGGGGTTGGCGAGGGTACTGGGTTGCACCCCGAATCCGGCTTCCGGATTGTTCGGATCAAATCCGGCAATAAAGGCCTCTCGGTTATCGTTTTTACCATTGGCCGCATCCGCATCCGGATCGGCTCCGGTGTCGGTTCCAAAGTAGGCATACTCCCACCAGGCGGGCAGACCGTCGGCATCACGATCGGTCGATCCGGTTTCCAGACTGAGTACAACGCTGAAACTGTTTTCGCCGGTTTCATTTTCGATTTCCATCTGACGGGTAAAGGCCTGATTCCGCATGTTGACGGTATCAAATTCAAGCACCCCGATCACATCATCCACCGCATTGGTATTCAGCGCGGCCTGGGTCATGCTCAAGGCGGCAGTCACAGGTTCTTCGCGACTGTTAATCACCGCATAACGATTGTTCGCCATGTCCAGCACTTCACTCAGATCCTGTTGACCGCGCACCAACATCGAATTTAAATCCGGGGAAAGTCCCATGCGGATATAGAGTTTGTTGACATCACCGGACAGAACGTAATCCCCCTGCAGACGGGTGGTGCCATCGGCCAGGGAAATGGTTTTTACAATATGTCCGCCCGGTGCGGTAAAGGTCCATCCATTTGCGCCGGCAGCGGTCACGGTATACATGCCGTTCACGTAGGCGGAACTGCCGCCACCGGTCCCGTCGGCGAACCAATCCTTAAATCCGGAACTGCGGTGGGCATCCACGGCTTCGTTCACAACATTGGCCGTCCCCTCTTCTTCGCTTTCCCCCCGGGCATAACCGGGCTGGGTGCCGACCACCTGAAAAACTTTTCCGTTTTCAGGATTCCGGGCAAAAGCCGCCACCAGCCGTCCGCCCATGGCTTCGAACACCGCAAACACCTGATCGTTCGCCAACAGATATTCATTCTCACCGTCCAGATCCACATCTTCGGCCGTGGCCGTGGTCGTGGAAGTGGCGGACGCTGCCCAGATTTCCGCCCGTTTGTACAAGGCCGCCTGACGCAATTGCGCCTGGGCACGTTTAGAGAAATCCGCCAAAGTTTGATAATCTGTGTCGGGGTAAATGTACGCGCCGGTACTGAATTTACTCAGGTCGTTGTTGCTCTGATTATGGAAGGCGGTGATAAACATGCCGGCATGCAAAGTGGCGCGTCCCAATCGACTTAACCCATCCGTTCCGGACATGGCATCGACCTGCGTCCAGGCCGCATCGGAAACCCCGCCAACCCCGATTTCACCGAAGGCCGTCGGCATGGAAATGCCGCTGCGGATTTCAAACACTTTCCCGTTAAGTCCTTCCTCACGACCTGACTGGCCAAAATACCAATTGCTGTAACTCTCCTGGGTCGCATGATCGATAAAGTCTTTGGAGGTCATATTCAAACCCAGTCCGGTTCCACGCCCGACCGTTCCCCAGTTGTCTCCCATGTTGTCCGGCGGCTGCGAAAGATCCACGCCTCCCTGCGCCACATTGTCCAACGAAACTAATTCGATCCAGGGACGGTTTGCCAACCACCGCAAGTTGCGGTCGTACGCATCGGCCTGGTCTTTCTCCCGGAAGTCTTCCATGTCACTCACCAGAATCAATACCTGATCCTGGGTGCCGCTGCGCGCACGGCGGCCGAGCAGTTCCCGTAAAGAATAATTGAGGCCGCTGTCATAATTTTCGAAACGGAAATCGCTGGCAAAATCATTGATCACAAACAGCTTCACCCCGTTCACTTCGTTCAGGCGGTATCCCGCTGAACCCAAGGCCTCATTGCGTCCGAACCATTTAAAGATATGCCGCATTTGATCTGCCACCGTGTGGGTATATCCCATGGCCGCAATTTCAGTAAGCGTCTCGCCATCAAGTACCCGTTCCGGTGCCCATAAAACTTTATCGGAAGGCGCCGCACCATAAATCTCACTCAAAATTTCAGAGGCAAGGTTGATGTTGTCTACCGTATAGGCGGTGGAAGTAAACGGCAGCATATGGTCAGAAAAAGTACTGCCCAACAAATGCACCACCCCGTCAGAAATTAAATCTCCGATACGCTGATTAAGAGCCGGTCCGTCCCGCCAGGGTTTGTTGAGTGCAGGATCCACGGTGGCCCATTGAATGGCGGAAGCCAGGGTCGCGGTCAGATGAAGGTTTAATGCCTCACTGTAAGCCCCGTGCGCTTCGATGAGCCGGTAATACCCCGCACCCGCATCATCGTTGATGCGATCCTGCATTTCGGATCCGGGACGGATCGGCTGATTGCCATGCACGACCAGTGCGAGCTTTGCGCGTTTGCCACGGTCGTTGTCGCCACTGCGGCTAAACCAACTGTAAAGAATACTCTTGTCGCCTGAGATACTGCTTTGGTCTTTATAGTACGACGAGGCAATGAAGTCATTGCGAATAGAGTCACGCACATCACTGCGCCCCCCGATATCTCCGAGACCGGGTCCGGAATTATCAATGCCGTCCCGCACCGTGTACACCTGGAAGTTCAGACTGTCGGCATTTCCGTTCCACCCCGCATCCAGTAAGGCCTGGCGACTGATCGACGCCTCCATGGCATCGAGTTCGGAATTGAAATACGCCTGGCCAAACCCATTTGCATCCGCCTGGGTGCGTCGCACTACCCCTTTGGCGAAGAGGTCTTCGCCGATGGCCGTGGTATTATCTCCGGAGTCGGTATCAATATAGACGGCGCCGTTATCGGCACTGTAAATCGCGACCACAGCTTCCCAATTCATATTCGTGCGGGTATCAACTTCCTCTGGCAGCGCAGACTCCCCTACGGCGGTGTTGCCGGTGTCGATGACAATAAAGGCATCGAGACTTCCTTCTTCTGCAAATGCTTGCAGGTCATGGAAGTCGAAGCGGAAATAGAGTTTTCCGTCAGCCCCCCCGTCACGGAAATAAAATGCGACAATGTCACGCGACTCATCAAACCCGTCGTAGGCTTTATAGATATCGGAGCCTTGATTGTTGCTTCCGTTCCCATCGTATTCATCGAGGACAAGCAGGTCGTCGACCGTCCAGTCCGTAAATTCGTTCAAGTTCGAAACACCGCCCAAACTGTCATCTGCGCCCGGGCCGATAATGATCGAGTTGGCCGCAGGTGGAGGCACGTTGTCATCTTCGTGAGGACGGGTACTGTTCACGAGTTCGGTGGCATTATTAAAGCCGTCACCGTCAGGGTCACCTGTGGCACCGAGGTTGATGTCGCCATCGTCCACCGCCACAGTTCTGAGGGAGTCGGTATCACTGACCAGGGGATCCAGGCCGTTGCTGATCTCCCAACCATCCGGGAGGCCGTCACCGTCGGTGTCGGGATTAAGCGGATCGGTTTCGGACCATGCTTCGCCGGCATCGTATATGCGGTTGTTGTTGGTATCCCCTTCGATGCGTCCGTCGAAGTTCCGGTCTTCGCCATACCCATCCCCGCTGCCATCTCCATCGGTGTCAGAATTATTGGGATCGGTCTCTGTCCAGGTTTCACTTGGCCCCATCACGCCGTCGGGCCAGTCCCGACCTGCCCAGGGATTAAAAGTAGGGTCGATGCCCGCCCCGTCTCCGTCCACCCAACCATTACGGTTGGCGTCTTCGATGCCGTCGGAAAGGCCATCGTTGTCGCTGTCGGGATTGGTCGGATCGGTCACACTGCCAGCGGACTGACGCGTGCGGTCCCCGCCGAGACTTTGGCTGTCTACATCGGGCACGTTGCCATAGTTATCAATGGTGTTGTAGAAGGGCGGATCGAGGTCGGCGATAAAGTTGGGGAAACCATCACCGTCCGTATCGGCTATAAGATCCGTGGGGGGATCGATGGCGGTTCGCCAACCGACTTCGAGACCGTCAGGGAGGCCGTCACCATCGGTGTCGGGTGATGTCGGATTGGAACTTCCGTAGGCAAAGTAGGTGTGAATATCGCTATTGGTCCATTGATCCGAGGTGACATCCGGAAGTTCCTGAGGGGTATTTTCGTTGGCATCCAGCAGGCCGTCATCATCATCGTCCGTGTCGCTGGCGCTTTCGCTAACAACCTCCCGGAACACCACCGTGGTGTTCCGGTCTGCAGTGTTATTTCCGCCAGGGGATGTGACGGTGGCGGAGAACCGGTACGTGCCTTCGGCGATGTCGGACCAGAGAAAATCCCAAAGCTTACTGCTCCCTTCGATTGATGTCGTGGGGGCCGCAAGGCTTGAACCGCGCAGATTGACGAAACTGAGCGTTACATTCGTGGCGTCAACATTGGTTGCGACTTGAATGGTGAATTGGCGGTCTGTCGCCTGTGGCGCAGGAATGTCCGCCAGGGTGATTTCGTAGGCGCGCCCATCCGAGCCCAGCTCTGGAGGGTTCACAATCAGTACCCGCGGGGTGGTAACCGCAAGCGCCCGCACGATACGGGAAGATAAAAAGTCAGTGGCGGGAGAAGGACGGTCATGGCTGACGCTGATCTTGTGATCATAGTTGGGCTGATCATTGTAGAGGTTCGGCAGATCAAAGGCCAAGGCGTGATAGTCATTTGTTTCATTGTAAACAATCGCGTAATCATCACGGCTTTGCGGCTCGCCACTGTCCCCCTGCTCGGAGGAGCCAATACTGATCAGAAAGCGGTCAATCAATTGCTGTTCCGTGAGCCCGTCCGCCAACGATTTTGTAAAGTAAACTTTCATGGTGTAGCTGTCATCGACAACTTGTCCATCCGTAGAGGGATAGGCGATGAAAACACGCTCATTGGGACCGTCTACATTTACCGTACGCAGGAGCGTGGTGTAGTGACCGGCGACATCACTGAGCGCGAAATCTTTAAATTCCGCCGAGGAAATTTCGCGCAGACGGACTTTGATGACCGCTTGCCCGTTGCCAATGATGGACGCCGGAATGTTGCTGTAGTCAATACGCCATTCTTTACTGAAGGAAGGATCGCTGGGGGAAACATCGAGGCTCGGGGTGAGCTCGCTCGCCTGTACCCAGTTTTCGGTCAGGTTGGCATCCCAGACCCCGTTTTCGTTCAGGTCCACATAGGCTTCGCCGGGATCGCGGACGCCATCCTGGTCGCTGTCTGTAAAAGGTTCGAAGCCGATGCCGTTTCCGTTGTTGGCACCGGTTGCAATGTCGTCATTTGAAACATCTTCATCTTCGATACGATACCACACCTCTTCGACGGTATTGTCTGTGCGGATCACGATGCCGTAGCTGGAGCCGCCCGTGGTGTCGCCATCGTTTTCAGGATAGCGTATCTCTCCCTGCGGGCGCTCGGCGTCATAGTAGAACGTTTGGCTGAAGGTGTTGTAGATCGATGTTTGACCCACGCGTTTCAGGAAAGCGCGGGCACGAAGGATATGCATCCCCTCTTCGAGACCCGTCACGGTCAGTGGCGTACCGCCTGGATCGGTGGCATAGTCGAAGTGCGGATAGTAAACCACACTGTCCGCATCAAAATCAGTAACCGCAAACTCCGTCAACATTTGCGTCTTGCGGGCAACGGACTCCGCATTGCCGGGAAACCAGCTGTCGGCAAAACTTTTGCTGATGGAAATCTTATAACGGAAGGTGTCACCATTCGCGGGCGTGGGGATCGAAGCAGACATCCACCAATCACTGCTGCCACCATCGTCGTTATGCTGGTAACTGAGTTCGACGACCTGGGTCGTGCCGCGGCCACTGCCGGCAGCACCCTCTGGAAAGCTGCCGTCGGTGGTGTAGTACACATACATTTTGTAGTTCGCACCCACAGAGTTGGTTTTGGCCCAAAGCGTAATCTGACTGCCGTTGTTTTCGAACATATTGTCTGTGACCCCCACGTCGCCGGTAACCGCAACTTCGGGATCGTGGAAAAGAAATCCGGCCGTATCGCCATCGATATAACGCGTGCCACTGCCTTCATTGATGGTGAAGCCGGCCGTGCCCATGGTGGTGGAAAAAGTCTCAGCCCCCCCCGAGCCGGTGATGTCACGGGTACCGGTGACTTTGGCGGCGAAGAGTTCTGGATGGATCCGTTGGATAAAAGTAGGTTGCTCGAATCCGAGAAACATATCCCAGGAAAGGGCGGGCGGATGGTCGCGGTTAACGGGATCTGAGTTGGCAAGTCCGACATTGGTGAATGCCGGAACGGTGCCGTTGAGGTCGATACCACCATCGAGTTTAAACAGTACGTTTTCGGCAGAACCGTCAACCCGGGCAATAATATCGAGGTCACTGCCATCGGTAATACGGGGAATGGTGACGGTATAGGCGTAGTCTTCAGCATCCGCATTGCTGAGGATAGGACGGCTTTCGGAAGGGAGAGTGTTTCCGTTAAAGTTGGCGTCACCATTGGGACCGTCTTCACGGAGAACATCGACCGTACCGACCTCGACCCCGGATTGATAGAAAGTGATGGGCCGTCCACCCGAGGCGGACCAAAGACTGGAAGGATCAGGATTTTTCCATCCGAAAACAAAATAGCCACCCGCGGGAATGATCGTGCTGCCGTTGACGATGTCGGAGGCATATTTGTAAAAGCCTCCCCCATAGTATTCAGAATAATTATACAGGTAGGCATCGCTGCCCCCCGCTGTGCTGGGGAAACTGGTGCTGAAGGTCGCACCGTGACCCGCAGAATAGTCATCGTTAAGCATGAAAAGCATCGTCACCCCGTCGCTATCAGGCATGCTGCCGTTTTCACGTTTATCGACGCGTTCATAAATAACCACGTCGCCGTCGGAGTATTTCCCTTGTTGATACCCACGGGCAAATTGCTGATGAATGTGGAGAATATTCGGCACGCGGGAATCTTCCCACTGACCGAGAAAGGAGGTGTTCGCGTGACGGGGAAATGCCCCTCCGGACTCGCCCAGGGTTTCAGCCTGGTAATTCCCGTCGGTATAGAGCAGTCCCATGCCCGCACGGGTGAAATACATGGCATGCTGCAACTCGCGGCGGGTGGCGTAGTCATTGTCATGGCTCTGCGCATGCATAACGGTGAGCGCAGGATCAAATCCCCCTGCCCCGGGACTGTCATAGCCATCCAGTCCATTCCAGGGGCTCCCGAGCCGACTGTTGAATTCCGTACGAAGCGGATTGTCCACCAGACGCATGCCGGCATTGAAGTAGTCTCCATATCCGGGAGGCTCACCGAGATGCTCCCCGAAGAGCATGGCATCGTCGCGGGGCGCTTCGGTATCAAAAACCGTGTCGCGGTGGTTTCCATCGCTGAAACCGCGGGTGAGGTTGAACTGACGTTGCACCTGGCCGAGGTAGCCGTAATCATTGCTGTCCTTGTCTTCCCCGTAGGTGGCACCGAAAAAGTCTGCTTGGGCGTGCTTCACCGCATCCAGACGCAGACCGTCCGCACTGGTGCGGTCCATCAGCCAACGCGCGGCGCGGTTGAGGTAATCCTGCACATACTCTTCATAAACCGCGGGGTTGTCTGTTAGATACTGCTGCGCCCGTGCTTTGATTTGTGCGCTATCCGGACTGGGGTTTCCTTCGGTAATCAGCAGACTTTCGGCCACGTCGAGCAAGCCGCCAAAACCGACGTAATTGCCGTCTTTATCGTAAGCGTATTGCTCGGGGCGGTCGAGGTCACGGATCAGTTTAATCTTAGGAAAAGTGCTGCCTTCAGTCGAACCAAAATTATAGTTGGTGGTACCGGGTTCCTGGGCGATATCAATGAGGTCGGCAAGGCCGAGATTTTGCACCTGCCATGCGCTGTTCCAGTCACGGGTATTGTCCCACTTTCTGTAAAAACCCTCCTGGGTCGTTTGCAGATGGAAATCTTCCGGCACCATGCCCGGATACACATCGATGGGCGTGCTTTCATCGTAACCCGGAATATCAAAGGCCCGGTGATTCATAATATTATCAAAATAAATACGAATTCCAAAGCGGTGCGCTACGCGGACCAACTGGAGCAATTCCGCTTCGGTGCCGTAGCGGGTCCGCACAGTATTGCGCTGATTTTTGCTGCCGAGGTCAAAAGGATCCCACAAGTCATAGCCTACGGACAATCCCCCACTGCCCTTGGTGGGAGGCGGCAACCAGATCGAAGAATACCCTGCCTCCGCCAATTCCGGCATCTTGCGGGTAATTTCCGCCCAGCTGGTGTTAAAGTACTGCAACATGGTCTCTGCCGGTAAACGACAAAGCAACAAACAGGGGATAAATAGAAAAAAAAGTACCTTACGGCGCATGGGGGGTCTCCATAATTCAAACGTTTGAATAAAAGTACAGCTCCCAAAAGATTTTGTAAAATGAAAAGGACAACCAATTCAGGTTTATTTTGAACAGAATGTCCGAAAACCCTTAAAAACCAACAGCTTGAACGAAACGTTATGAATGAAAGTTCACCCGAAGCGGATAGGTTCACGAAAGTCCCTACCTGTAAAACCAGGGAAACTTCCTCGAAAGACCGTTTAACCCGGTTTTTCGGCCTGTCCGATCGCCTCTTTTAATTGGGCGAGAAATGGCTCGAGCGCCTCGGTCTCAAAACTTTCGTGTTCAAAACTGACCATGTATACATCTTTTTTACTCATAATGTAGGTTTGACGGATTTTCGGAAGCCTTGTGAGCGCGGTAAGAAAACCAATAAGCGCCACAGCGCCGGCCAGGATCATTCCCAAAGCCCTGTCATGCCGTTGCAAATCCGAATTCGTAAAGAACACAAACACCGTACTGGCAAAAACGCCTACATGAAAAGGTGTACGGGGTTCCCCCCGGAAAGTTTCCTGATATCCGAAATCCGGACTTAAGCTGGAAAGCGGAAAGGTCCGTGATCCGGCATCACCAAAGTGTTTCCAGGCATAAAACAACTTCCCGTCCTTGATTTCAAAGACGTAGGACTGCTTTCCATCCTTGGATTCAATTTTATGTGTCAGTTCTTGGGTCATCCTTTCTCCTGAATATAGCCTAGATCCACCCTGCCACCTTGTCGAAAAAAAAGAGACATCATCAAAATGTCTCTTTCAAGTTTCATCAAAGGGTGAATGGACTATTTTCGGCGTTTCATCATTCCCAAAGCCAGTACCATTCCCCCGACCGCGACCAATCCAAAGGTTCCCGGTTCCGGGACAACTTCCACGATTTGAAATCCATAAGTCTGGAAACGGGCATGATCCCCCCAAAGATAAGCGGTGGTGGTAATCGTCTGACTGGAACTGCTCAGCCCCTGATAAAGCGCATAATTCCCGAAGGCAATGGTGGATTTATCTCCGGGGAGCGTGGTCGTGCTCATGGCCACATAGCCGCTTCCATCATCCGCAGGACTGCTGCCCCCAACGGCATAGTAGGTGGTGGCACTTTCACTAATGGAAACGGTTCCGCCACGAACATTGGCGCTTTGGCCCTGCGCATAAACATAGACATCATATTCCGCAAAAGGAATATCTGTAAGCGTAAATACGCTTGTGGCACCATCTGAATTGTTCTGCATATACCCCGAGTATAACATCGCGTCATTTACCGCCGTGGGATTGGAGTAGCCAGCGCTACCGGTAACCGTAACCCCGAATGAGCCTCCCACCACTGTGCCGTCGTTGTAAACAATATTTCCCGCATTGGGTGAAGTGATATCAGTGGGTAATGTCCTGTTTCCTGATTTAAAATTATTCCAATTGCCCACCCGGACATCCACATTTGCACCCGCAACATCACCGGGGAGCATACTCGCACGATTGCTCGGGTCATCGGCACTAAAACTGATAATAAGACCGGCAGGAGCCGTTTGACTTAAGAGTAGAACTGAGCTGACCCACATTAGAATTTTTTTCATAAATGCTCTCCTGAATCATCCCATATGGGGAATGGTTCTTTAATCTATGGCTGAATTATACCTAAAAAGGTAAATAACATGTTAGTTGATGTCAAAGCCTTTCTCCCCATTGCTTATAAATATTTTCATCAGGTAAACAGCCCATAGGGCCCTTGAAAAAGTCGCTGAAGCGGAAAAGGATGGATTCTTCATGAACCCAAGTACTTTCCGCGACGTATTATGCTTTTAATTCTAAACAAATCCCCTTTAAGAAGGTATTTTCAGCGCTCATGCAAATTTCCCAATCTTTCTCAGCCCAGTTCACCTACCCCGTCCACTTCGGACGCGGCACCTTTTTGCCCGAAAACGATTTGCTGGCAGATGTCATCAGCGGCTCCGGCCGGGTGATGGTGGTGATCGACCAGGGGGTCGCGGAAGCCTTTCCGGATCTCTCTTCCCGCATTCAGGATTGGTTTGCCTCACGCGCCGACAAGTTGGAACTGGTCTGCGAACCGGAAATTGTCCCCGGCGGAGAGGTCCTAAAGAATGATTATCGGCGGATCATGAGCCTGGTGGATCAAATGCTGGAATACCATCTCTGCCGCCACAGCACCGTGCTGGCCATCGGCGGAGGTGCTCTCCTCGATGCTGTCGGTTTTGCCAGCGCTCTGGTCCACCGCGGCTTACGTTTGCTGCGCATGCCCAGCACCCCCCTCGCCCAGAATGACGCGGGTATCGGGGTCAAAAACGGCATGAACCTCCACGGAGGCAAAAATACCATCGGCGTCTTTGCCCCTCCTTTTGCGGTGATCAATGATTTCGATCTGCTGGACGGACTGGATAACGAGCAGTGGCGGGCCGGAATTTCGGAGGCTTTTAAAGTCGCCATGATCAAAGACGCCCCCTTTTACGAAGAGCTACTTTCTCTCTCTCCCGCCCTCGGTCGACGGGATCCGGCCGCCATGGAACGGCTGATAGCGCGCTGCGCCGAATTGCATTTGCAACACATCGCCACCAGCGGCGACCCCTTTGAATTGGGATCCGCCCGCCCTCTGGATTTTGGTCACTGGTCCGCCCACAAACTAGAATCCATGAGCAACTACCGCATTTCCCACGGACATGCCGTGGCCATCGGCATTGCCATCGACGCTTTTTACGCCGCCCGCCTCGGCTGGATCTCCGAAGGGACCGCGGAAGAACTCTTCTCCGCCTTAAACGTTTGCGGATTTGACCTTTGTCCCCCCGAACTTACCCAAACCCTCGGCGACGGCTCCCTGCAAATGCTGCAAGGACTGGAAGAATTCCGCGAGCACCTGGGCGGATGCCTCACCCTGTCCCTGCCCCATCCGGTGGGCGCCATCGGTGAAATCCACGAAATGAACACAAACTGGATCGCGGAAATCATTTCCCGCATGAAGGAAACCGCATGCAGTTGAACGGAGACCGTCATTTCAGCTACTGCCTGAATGTGCATCCCGGAGAAAAAGCGGAAGACCTCTTTCGGGTCATCCAGCAGGACATCCCGCAAATCAAACATGCGCTGTCACCGGAACAGCCCTTTGGACTGGGACTCCGCATTGCCCATGAAGCATCCCTCGCCTTCAATTCGCCCGCAACTCTGGGAACCCTGAGCAAACACATCAAGGAAGCGGACGCATACGCCTTTACCCTCAATGGATTTCCCTACGGGGCCTTTCATCAGACCCGGGTCAAGGAACAGGTCTATCAACCGGATTGGTCTTTCCCTGAACGTCTGGACTATACCCGGGACATCTTTTTTCAGTTGGCCATGCTCCTTCCCGAAAAACGCGAAGGGTCCATCAGCACTGTGCCCCTGGGATACAAGTTTGATCCGGAGGCCCCGAAAAAGCGGGAGCGGATGATCCTGCAACTGCGGGAACTGGCAAACTTTCTCCACTTTCTGGAAAAGGATACCGGAAAACTATTGCACCTCGGATTGGAACCGGAACCGGACTGCATCCTGGAAACCACCCCCGAAGCCATCGCCTTTTTTGAAGAAGAATTATTACAGGGCAGCGCGGTTTCCGAGGAGATCCTCCGACGCCATCTGGGCATCTGCCTCGACACCTGCCACGTGGCCATGCAGTTTGAAAATCCGGTCGAAAGCCTTCAACAATTGAAACAGGCCGGCATCCGCATTTCAAAAACCCAAATCTCCGCCGCCCTGGAATGTGACGCCTCCATTGACCCTGAAAATCTCAGGGCATTCGACGACGGGGTTTACCTCCATCAAATCAAGAGTGAAAAAGGCCGGGCCTGGCGGGACCTTCCCGACTTTTTGAATGCACCCGATGCAAATGCCGGCACCCTCCGCATCCACGCCCACGTGCCGCTGCACTGGGAAGGAAACGACGAGCTCCACAGTACCCGCCACACCCTCACTCAGGAATTCTGGAACGCCCTCGCGCTCTCCGACTGCAAACATCTCGAAGTTGAAACCTACACCTTCGATGTGCTGCCCGAAACCCTGCGCGCAGGCAGAACAGTGAACGAAGACATGATCGCCGAATGCCAGTGGGCACTGGCAAATATCGCAAGCTGACACAGACATTCCTGTCTGTGACCGCCCCATAGAGGGCGCAATGACCAGCCGTTTTCACAAACCTTCCGGACCGGCCGATCAAAGTTCACTTTGATCCTGAATTGTCTATTTTGGGAATCCCTCAAATATTGAAGGAAAACCAACCTCATTTTTTAGACAATATACGTTAACCACCTGTTGACATAGTCACAGGAGCAAGGTAATATATTTTTAGGAGTTTGAAAACCTAAACGAAATTCAAACAAAGCACGCCCTATTTTTTGGAGATACAAATTATGAAAAAAAACATCCTATTATCCATTATGTTCATTTCTGCGTTAACGGTTCAGGCAGATGTTCTCTTATCGGAATCCTTTGAAGGGTATACCGCCGGGAGCGGGAATTCTTTGGCCCCCAACTGGACCGTTTACAGCAACACCCTTCAATACGCATCAACCGCTTTTGCTTCAGACGGAAGCCAAAGTTTGTTCATCCGGAATGGGGCAGCGAAGTTTAGTTACGTTCGGTCGACAAATTTCATTCCGATAACGGGCAGCGGAGACTTGGTAGTTACGTTTGATTATAAGTCCATAACATCCATAAGCTCGTCACGGGGTTTAAAGGATTTCAGTATCGACTTTGGAAGTGGACTCGAGCCCGTTCTTCAAGACTTTGGGATACCTGACGGGGTCGACAGTTCATA
Source organism: uncultured Verrucomicrobiota bacterium (assembly GCA_937127435.1). GTDB lineage: Bacteria > Verrucomicrobiota > Kiritimatiellia > SS1-B-03-39 > UBA6053 > UBA6053. The sequence continues at coordinate 46,844 of CAKZLZ010000237.1, forward strand.
CACGGGGACGACAATTATCAATCCCAACACGGCATCTACCGGAGCCTCACCTTTCGTGAATTATAAGATTACGATTCCTACCTCTTATTACGTGGACACTTTGGGAGCCACCACATTTAAGTTGAGTTTCATAACCGAGGCAGGAGGGGGTGGCCAGGATTTTCATATCGATAACATCAATGTTTCCACGATTCCGGAGCCGTCTACTCTCGTTATGACTCTTGGTAGCGTGGTGGCATTTTTGGGCCTCCGCAGGTTCAAAAGAAAAAAATAATCAGACCCTCAGTCAGGAATTTTGGAAGGCCCCGGCAAATGGAATATAGACACTGCTGTCTATGACCAGCCCGGAGGGTCACAAACGGTATAAGCTTCAGGGAAGCCCTTCGGGCTATCACAGACAGGAATGTCTATGTACCCCTACCCTCTGTAATTCCCCTTCCCTATCATTTCCAAATACAACTCTTCCACCTTCGTGCGTGCCCAGGGGGTGCGACGTAAAAACTTGAGACTGGAGTTGATGGTGGGGTCAAACATGAAGCAGCGAATTTCAATACGGCTCGCAAGTCCGCTCCATTCGTAATGGGCGATCAGTTGGTACAGCATGCTTTCCAGCGTGATGCCGTGCAGAGGATTGTTGGGTTGTTCCTGCGGGGCCTGGGGCTCCTCGGGCTCTTGTGATTCTTGGGGGTCGCTCATATCCCCTCTCCTAGCTTATTCCTCCTCCGATTCCAAGGCAAAGTGCTGGAGGAACCGAAGCAGAGATATTCCGTTCGCCCCGCAAGCGGGACTCCGGGTCGTGGCGGGGGAAGTCTCCTCCGGTTTCAGATAAGAGGATCGCCCCGCAAGCGGGACTCCCTTTACAAGCACGGGTCAAGCTTTGCGATGAATCCACCGGAGTCCCGCTTGCAGGGCGAACGGAATATCCTGAACACGCACAGGTACCTCTCCCACTCCCCCCGGAGTCCCGCTTTCGGGGCGAACCGAAAATCCTGGCCACGGACCGGCACCCCCCCTCTCCCCCCGGAGTCCCGCTTGCGAGGCGAACGGAATATCCTGGACACGGACCAGTACCTCTCCCACTCCCCCCGGAGTCCCGCTTGCAGGGCGAACGGAATATCCTGAACACGCACCGGTACCTCTCCCACTCCCCCCGGAGTCCTGCTTGCAGGGCGAACGGAATATCTTGAACACGCACCGGTACCACCCCTCTCCCACCGGAGTCCCGCTTGCGGGGCGAACGGAATATCCCACAAAGATTTTCCGCTTGCCTCATCACTCCTCCTCCGCTTCCAAGGCAAAGCGGTCTTGGAACCGGAGATACACATAAGCACCCGCCAACAAAACCACGCCCAGCAAAATGAACGCCACGATTTTGTAAATCGGATCAAGCGAAGCCAAATCGTGGAAGAAGACCTTAAAGGCCACCCAGGTGAATTGCGCCAGTCCAAGAAACCGCAAGGGCCGGTGACGCTTGAACAATCCTGCACTCACCAGACCGAGTGCAAACAGTCCCCAGAAGACCGACAGCCCGCCTGACCGTAGCCCCGGCACATAACTGCCCAACAGTGAATTCACTTCGAAGGTACTGAACAACCACAGATTTGCCAGCGCGGCGTAACCAAAGAAATTGCGCAGCGCGAGGGTCTCCTCTGATTTGCAAAAGGATTTATACCCATAAACCAAAAAGCCCGTGCGTACCAAAAAGTCCAGCAGCCGCATCCCGGCTTCCAGCAGATTGTACGGATTGTATTGACCGGTCTGCATGGAAAAATTCCAATCCAGAAGATCCCAGAAAAGCCATTTGACCATCATCGCAACTGCACAGCCCAATAACAGAAACTGCAATCCTTCATATGTCGGATATTTTTGTATCCAGTGTAACAGCACCGAAGCGCCGAATACCCAGACCATGGTCAGCAGCGTGGGAACCAAAGGTGAAAACAGGAATCCAAAAGATTGAATCACTTCCAAATGTATAACCATCACGCTGAGACTTAACAGCAAGGCCCGAAGCACCCAACCGGAAATATCCGGCTGCAGAATTGAGAGACTGTCATTGTTCCCGGAGAGTTGAAATTCAGGCCAGGCTTCCCGGGGATGCTTTTGCAGCCACAAGGCCCCGCCCAGGGAGGCCAAAGGAATTCCCATTTTCATCAACCGCTCGAACAATGCTGATAAATAGACCGACAGAGGGGTTCCCGGCGAAACCGCAGATCCGTAGCTGGCCCCCAGATCCAAAAACATGAATCGCCACAAGCTCAGAACAAAGATGCCGAACGCCACCTGTTCCATAAACCGGCTGTTCACTTTTTGCGATCCCCACAACAGGACCAGCGCCAGTAAAGACCAACCGAGCGTCCACCAGTCTCCGGAAAAATACAACGGAATGGTAAGCATCAAAAACAGACTCATCAGACTCATAAAGCAGAGTGCCAATCCTCTATCCTGTCCTTTGCGCTTCACAAAAACAAAAAGATGCAGGGCGTAGAACACAGCAAGAAACAAGCTGACTGCAGCCACCCATTCGGAGGCACAATTGCGAAGAATCAACTGACGGGAGGAAAGAAAGAATCCTCCCGCATTCATCAACAGAAAACCCAAATCCAGCCAAGTGGATTTTTCCTTCTGCAGCACCTGAAAAAGAAAGGCCGAGGTGGAAAAAATTAAAAAGTAGATCACCAGAAAAGGCATCACCAATTGAAAAGAAACCGGGTCACGCCACCATTCCAACATCGCAAACACGTGGAGGGAGGTGAACAGAAAAGCCATGAAGTTCAGGATGAACCACTGACGCCGGATCGAGATCAGCAAAACCCCGGTTCCCAGCACCGCAAGATAAACCAACAAGCCGGAAACCGCTCCGGAATCCGGTAAAAGGAAGGGCGTCAAATATCCGCCAATCAAACCCAATACCGCAATCAAAAGAGACTTGCTGTAAATCGAAATACCGGCGGCCCCCACCGTTACCAGAAACATCAACACAAAGGCCACTGCGGGTGAGATCAGTTCATATCGCTGATGGGCGGCAAACATGGTGGTGTACAAAATCGCCAAACCCGCACCCACCAATCCCTGTCCCAATAAATGGTATTTTCGGTTTAAGTTTAACATCCCCCAGCCCACCAGAGCGCCTCCCACGATTCCGGACAACGCGACCTTTCCCACATCCCCCAACCATCCCATGCGGGCGGAGTAATCGAGAAAAAATCCGACGCCCACCACCAGCACCAATACCTCGATTCGCACCAGCCAGTTGGTGGCCACCGCACATTCCACGCTGACACCGGGCTTGCGGTATTCTTCACCTACCAAAATCCAGTTCCATATTCGTGACAACAAACCCCGGGCGGCCAATTCAAATGCGCCCGGTTCAGCCTGGGTATATGAAGGGGCAAGGTGAGGCGGAATCGGCGGTAAGGTCGCCGTAGGCTGAAGCGGTACCGGTGGCTTGGGCGGTTGGGGAGCAGGCGGCGGAACCACGGGTTTGGGTGGCAGCGGGGGAGGCAACGCCTCTTCCGGCTTCTGATCCAATTCAATCTCCGGATCCTCTTCCAGGGGGATGGATGCGGACGCCGCCGGAGCAGGAGCCGTTTGAGGAGCCGGCAAGTCCTCAGGCTCTTTTGCCCGGGGAGGGTTCAACATTTCCAAGCGCCTCTTGCTTGAATAAAATTTCTCTAATCGCGCCTCCATCCGTTTGAGCCGGGAAAGGATGATAAAGGTTACAGGGATAATCCATATCCAGAAAACAATCATTGAAATTTCAAACATATCCACTCTCCTATATGACAACTTTATTGACATATACCCCAAGTCACAGATTGAATGCAATAGTAAATGTTTTGAAAATTTATGGGCTCCCACACCCATATGAAGCTTGAACCCCGTTCAGTTCTTCTAGACTTGGGCAATGCCAGATCACTTCAATCTTGCCTTCCCATCTTCCACATCCCATAAGTCTTCAATGACGAACTCACTCTCCTCCTTTGCAATTCCCGGCCATCTCCAACCTGCTTCCGGTAAAGGGGACCTCCCCTGTTTTCAGCTCGAAGGACAAGCTGCGACCGCCACCGTCTATTTGCACGGTGCCCATGTCACCGCCTTTCAACCGGTAGGAGAAAAGCCCGTTTTGTGGATGAGTGAAAAAAGTCATTTTACCGACGGTCAACCCATCCGGGGCGGTGTTCCCATTTGTTGGCCCTGGTTTGGTCCGAATCAAAACGATGACCAACTTCCCGCCCACGGGGTGGCGCGACTTCGTGCCTGGACGCCACTGGAAGCCTCCGTGCTTCAGGATGGACGCTGCCGTTTGCGTCTGGGCTTCACCCCGGAAGGTGACGAGTGCAAAATGGTCCCCACCGGCCTTCGAATGGAATACAGCATCACCGTCGGCCACAGCCTCACCCTCGAACTGGAAACCATCAACGACGGCAACAGCCCCTGCGCTTTCGAAGATGCTTTGCACAGTTATTTTGATGTGGCCGACCCCAAAATCGCGCAGGTCAAAGGCCTGGAGGGAACCACCTATTTGGACAAACTCGAAAACAGCGCCAACAAAATTCAATCCGGTCCCATTGATTTCACCGCAGAAACCGATCGGGTTTATATGCACCCGAATGGCGCCACCCAAATTCAGGACCCGGCCTCCGGACGTTGCATCCGCATCCAACAACACGGCGCCAATAACACCGTAGTCTGGAATCCCTGGATCAACAAATCCAAAGCCATGCCCGATTTCGGAGACGACGAGTGGACAGGCATGTGCTGCGTGGAAGCCGTCAACTGCCTCCGCGACCGCATCCAGCTTCTCCCCGGCAACCGCCACTGCACCCGGATGGAAATTTCGCTTGGATCTTAAAGAATCATTCAACCCATCAGGCTGTTTGTTCTAAACAAAATATGAAACAAATTCTCCTAAGTCTCTTATCTCTTTTCTGCCTCTGTGGATTCCACCTCGATGCGGCACCCTCTGAAGAAGAAACAGATGCCGTAGTGGAGGAACTCACCCGGGCTTTTCAATCAAGGCAGGCCTTCCAGGCGGATTATAGAATAGAGGTGCCTGCCATGTCTGCAAACATGAGCTTTGTCCTCAATCAGCATCAATTCTTCACCGCTTTCATAATAACGGATGACGAGGATCAGAACAAACCCACGATCGCGGTCGTGAGATATGGAGGCCCCGGATTGGATGAAGGGGAGATTCATGTGATGATGGGGGATACGGCGCCCATGAAGATGATGAAAATAAACACCTCGGAAATCTTTCGTAAACCTCCGGCAATTTTCCATGCGCTGCTTATACTGGCCAACGGAATCTTTCAGGACGCAGATCAAAAAATGAAAGAAATAGGCGAAGCGGCACTTTGGCCGAAGCTTTCGTTTGGACTGAAGCCAAACAGTCTGGAATTGGGATTCGGATTCCAGAGTTCGGTAAAGGCTCCCCACACCAATTGGCTCAGCAAAGAATGGTACACCGAAGCAGAAAAAATTTCACTGACCCCGGATACGGTTATAGTGGATTTTCCGGAAGGTCATCAAGTAACCTTAAATCGAAGCAATGGTCTTATCGAAACAGACCGCTGGCCAAATGATGAAAAAGATCAGCCCATAAACATCCGCCTGATTGAGCAGAAGTCATTGGACAACAAGTTTTCAATTGCAGATGTAATTCCAGATTTTGAGCGAATGACTTTTGAAGAGATCCCGGCCTCATCCATCATTGGCCCTGCCGTTGCCATGGCCTGCATGAAACTGAATCAGGTACTGGAACAGAACGAAAACTTCGACACCCTGCTTACCAAGGATCCTGAAGCAATCAAAAGCCGAATCCGCAACCGGGCAAGGCCCCAGGTTCGCGAGTGGGCGATCAAACTGGTGGCAGGAATTGAGCAACAGGATAAGATCACAACCCATATCCAAAATGAATATGCGAGATTCCTCAAAGCCAAACCCGAGTTGATTGACGAAATGACCTACGAGGTATTTTTGACAGACATACTAAAATCGGCCGAGGAGGATCCGGAAAATTCAATTTTCCCTCATTTGAATCTGATCGTGAACGAAGTGGAAAAGAATTACAAAAAAATGTTGAGGGTCCTGCCTCTTGAGGAAGACGCCGCTTTGCTGGAACTTTATGACAGTTACATTGGAGCTCTCATGGATGCCTGGCGAATCGAATTGATGTCTGCCACCCTGGAGCGTGCAAAACCCCGAAAAGCAAATCAAAGGTTGAGTTGAGGGTCGTATGTTATCCCCATACGTGAAGGGAAAGGAGCAACCCGATCCGAATTAAAGCCAGCCCTGCTCTACGAGCAAGTTACGAAGTACAGGCTCTACCTCATCCCGAATTTTCTGATTGGCATAGCCCATCCAACTGCATTCGGTCAGGGTATCAAACGGTGCGTTGAGCGGATCCCCCTTTACATCCGTGAGGATCACCCCGGCCTCCTCCAACACCAAAAGTCCGGCCATATCATAAGGATGACAGGTCAGCCCCCGCCGCTTGCCCGCAAAAAGCTTCGAGTCGAACAGAAGTGGCCGCAAATCCGCGCAGAAGCGGTCGCGGCCGGTAAGCAACTCCACCCACTGACCGCCGGTGCAAATATATTGATCTTCATAGCCAAGCACTTCTCCTTCCGCCGCATCCGGAAAAAGCCGTGCCCACAGGGCATCTTCCAGGGCAGCCGTCTCCTCACGTCCGCAGGGAAAGAACCGGGAGATCTGGGCAAATCCGCCGCGAATGGTAGCCCCATCAAAAGGACCGGCTTCAATTTCAATATCAGGGTCGGAAGTTAAAATATTTTTCCGGACACCGGCAACCCCCTGCCCCCGCACCGCCATAAAAGTATCCGCCACACCGGCACGGCTGTTCGGCAGTTCGGCAAGGATCGCACATTCAATATCCTGCAGACAGGTCTCCTCTCCCCGGTTCGGTGCCACCCCGGCAATAAACCAGGCGCTGCGTTTGTCCATCATGATCCCCCGGGTGCCGTCAATCGGATCCACCAACATGCGCCACTGACAGTCGGATTCTTTTCGGCCGGAAGGATACACCGAGCGTTCATTTTCACCGATGCCTTCCGCGATCAGCAAGATCCCCCCATGCCTTTCCCCCTGCGCTTCCAAAATCCGGACCAACTCTTTTTCCACCTCCTGATCGATTGCAAAAATCACATCCGAACCCGCATGCCCCAAGGGCCGGCTCCGCTCTGCCGCCGTGGAATGAATCAAACTGTTCGAAACGGTATCGCGCGCCATGCAAGCCAACGCCTGCAATAAATCGATAAAAGGATGGGTCAGCTTCATGTTTATTCGTATTGCACCGGCAGACTGTGGGGAGGAGACGAACTTCTCTCCACCCGTCCATCACTGTAGAGGATCAAGTAAGATCCGAAATGCGGTCCCGTCACCCCGTCCACCAGGGCCTGCATATCCACCAGCACCCAGGTGATCTCCTCCCGGTAGCTCAAAGAAGATTGATTGAGTGCGGTATTCCAAAGGTAGGTGATCCGGTGCTTTTTCAATATTTCCGGTGAGGAGGGACATACCAACCATTCAGGGTCAAAGTCAGGCAATTCGCTCAGGCGGTTCAACATGCTCTCCACATTCCCTTCCGGGTCGATGGGATAGAGTTCAAAAGTGGGAAGCCGGCCATTGTCCATTTCGTATAGCACCAAAGCATTGTATATTTTTTTCAGCTGGTCTTCGCAACGTTCAGTGTTTTTTATCCCGGCATTCAATTGGTTCAACAACCAGATCAGACTACAGAGCATCAACAGAATAAACAACCAGGGTAGAAAAACCGCACCACTTCTCCTGCTCATAACCGCCCCCGTACATATGCCGCATAAGGGAGAGGCCAATCATACTTTTCTTCAGCCTCCACCTCACTCAAATATTGATCCAACTCCGTTCGTAATCCTTCCCGGCTTTTTATATTCCGGTTCCGGATCATCTCGGCCAAAAATAAACTGCGCTTCAACCCCGGAAGCCAACCCTCGGTCAACTCATCCCAGTTTTCCGGGCGGGGGAGTCCGGTCATGTACCGGATCAAATACAGATAAGGTCCGTCCGGAGAACGTTCCAAACCTTGCAACACCGTATTGGCGGCTTGGTCATCATCATCCAGAAGCAGAAGAATCGTGCCTTCAAATCCGGCCTGTTGACGTCGGTGGGGAGGCAGCTCTTCATTTTCCCAGATGCTGCGATACAAATCCAAGGCCCGCACACTGTTATGCAACATCACTTCAACCCGGGCCAACTGCATGCTGGATTCAGCCAAAGACAGAAACTGATTTTGCCCCTGGTTAATGTTCACCGCCCGCTGGAGCATATCCCGGGCTTCAATCCAGCGTCCCCGCTGCATGGCGCTCATGGCGGATTTCATTTCGGGAGCCCCCCGGTTGTCCGTCAACCAACTGAGTAAATAATCTTTGTTCACTTCCCGGGCCTTGGACATCAAATCCCGGTAGGTTTGTTCACGCACCTGTTCCCTGAACAGCACCCAGCCACTGGCGGCCAGCAGGAAAAATGCCCCAATCCCCGCCAGCGCAGTGCGATGCTTGCGCATCCAAAAGCGGCCGCGGGTCCAGGGGGATGCCCAACGGGCGGTCACCGGTTTATCCTCCAGAACCAACTGTAAATCCCCGGCAAATTCACGGGCGGACCCATAGCGCTCCACTGGAGATTTCCGTAAGGCTTTCATCACCACGTAGTTTAAATCTTTGGAGATTTTTTTATCAAACTGACGGGGACCTTTGATTTGCTGATTCTTTACCGCTTCCAGAATACTCGAGGTGGAAGCGGCCTCATCCAGCTCATACGGGAGCCGGCCGGTTAAACCTTCATACAGTAAGATCCCCAAAGAGTAGACATCCGAAGCCGGGGTCGCCTCCTCACTGCGTGCCTGCTCGGGGGCCATATAAAGTGGCGTTCCGGTCAAGGCGCCGCTCAGGGTGAGACTGGGCCAGTCGGTCAACTCCGCCACCCCGAAATCGGTCAACATGGGTTCATTGAATTCATCCAACAAAACATTGCTCGGCTTCACATCGCGGTGAATAATTTGATTGTCATGCGAATACTGAAGCGCCTCCGCCAGCTTGATAATGATCTTTAAAAAATCTTTCCGGTCGGGATGCCGATGCATAAAGGTATCCAAACTCCGGCTGTCCGCCACTTTTTCCATGGCGATGTAATGATAGTCCCCTTCATGTCCGGAGGCATACACCGTCAGAATATAAGGGTGTCGCCGGAGAATTTTTGTAGCTTCCGCTTCCCGCCGGAAGCGTTCCAGCATGGTATAAGACAGTCCGCCCCCCGCCTTGAATACCTTTAGCGCCACTTCGTGTCCGGTGGAGTCCACTGCATCATACACATCCGCCATCGCACCGCGGCCCAAGCGGCCCACGATTTGGTATCCACCCAAATTCATGCCATTGACATCAGCACTCATTGAAGATCTTTTTTGTCCTCCACCCACTTCACCGTGGTTTTATCAATGGTGATGTTTTTCAATGGCGGCACCCCGTTGGAGCGGGGATTCCCGGCCGCTTCCAATTTCTTCAGCACGTCCAGTCCCTCGGTCACCTTGCCAAAGACAGAGTATTGTCCATCCAGTTGGGGTGTGCTGCCAAAGGTAATAAAAAACTGGGACCCCGCACTGTTGGGATTCTGCGATCGGGCCATACTCAAAATGCCGGGGCCTTTATGCAAAACGTCGCGGTCGACTTCCAAATTCACGGTATATCCGGGACTGCCATAGCCATTGCCCAGTGGACATCCGCCCTGGGCCATAAAGCCGGGGATGATACGGTGAAAATTCAATCCGTCATAATAGCCCAAACGACTCAAATAGAGAATATTCCGAACATGCTCCGGAGCGGCCTCACGATTCAATTCAGCCGTCATCGTCCCTTCAGAGGTTTCAATCACCCATTCGTAATGCCCCCCTTCCCCGAAGGCGGCTTCCGGAAATTTCGGCAGGCGGGTCCGCCAATTCGCTTTCGACTTGTCGATGTTCCCTTCTTTTTCCTGCGCGGAAATAAAGGTTTCAATTTCAGACAGCGCGTTTCCTCCATCAACAGCAAAAACAAAGGAAAACAGAAATAAAGGAAGAGAGAGTAGAAGTCGTTTCATCCCTCAACCATGCCCAAGCAATTCTGTAATGTCAATCTCATCACCACACAGGCAAAGCCGGAAAGCAAGATGAGTGAGGGGCGGTAAAAATATGGACAAAATGATTTAGGGCAAAATGATGGCTCTGTGGCGAGGTAGACATCAATCAACGGGACCAGCACAGCTTCGTATACCCAAGGCATTTCGTCAAAAGTCTCCCATACCAAAATAAAATGAAATCATCTTGCCCTCAATTATCCCTCTCAAATCATTTTGCCATAAATCATCTTGCCCTCAATTATCCCTCCCCAATCATTTTGCCATAAACCATCTTGCCCTCAATTATCCCTCCCCAATCATTTTACCATAAATCATCTTGCCCTCAATTATCCCTCCCCAATCATTTTGCCATAAATCATCTTGCCCTCAATTATCCCTCCCCAATCATTTTGCCATAAATCATCCTGCTATCATTTGCTCCATTACCCAGGCGGTATGAAGCGCGGTTTCACCGGTGGATGCATGGGGGACCTCCCGGAAAAGCTGATCCGCCATCGCCTGCACATGATATTTCTGCACCGGATCCGGATGGGGAATATGATAAACTTCTTCCCGCTCGGGCGTGGTCAATCGCATGGGAAGGTTCGCAAAAACCGAAAAGGAAATACAACCCTTGTCCCCGTGAATTTCTACACGGTCCACATAAAGCGCCGAGCCGAAGTTCCAAGTTCCCATTCCGGTAACGCCGTTTTGATGGGTCCAGCAGGACGTGACCGCATCCATGGCCGTGTAAGCGCCCTGCTGATTTAACCCCACCCCTTTCACATCCACATAATCCCCCAGCAAAAACCCAAACAAGTCCAGTCCGTGGCTCGCCAAATCATCAAAAAGTCCGCCGCGCGCGATTTTTTTATCACAGCGCCAGTCGTAAGCCTCCCCCGTTTTATCCGGACAGCAATAGGTCCACTGCAGATGGCGAACAGTCCCGATTCGCCCCTCATCCAAAAACTGTTTCACCTTCAAAAACCGGGGCAAATTCCGGCGGTAATAAGCCACAAACAGCGGGAGGTTCTTTTCAGCAAATGCCGCTATAATTTTCTGCCCTTCCGCCAAGGTGGGCGTGAGCGGCTTTTCGATACAGCAAATTTTTCCGGCCGCCGCCACTTTCAGCGCGTACGCCATATGGCTGTCCGGTGGGGTCGCAATGTAGATGGCGTCAATTTCATCATTTTCCAACAGATCTTCCGCCCGGTCCGTGGCCATGGGCACACCATGCCTTTCCGCATAATCCTTTGCTTTCTCCAAATCCCGGCGCATCACCGCCACCAATTCAAATCCTTCCGTTTGCCGGTAAGCCGGACCGCTCTTTCGCTCGGTTACATCCCCGCAACCGATAATCGCCCACCGAATTTACTTTATATTGCTCACTGTTTTACCTCCGGTATCCATCGTTAATA